>SVGO01000080.1 GCA_015056305.1 Clostridiales bacterium
GCGCAACCGTTGCTTTGCGCGCAACGCTTCGTTCTCTTTGGCGCTTCGCGCACAGGAACGTTGGGCTGCCGCCCAAACCTGCCTGGGGATTTCATCCCCAGACCCCTTCTTCGCTTCGCGCCGGTTTTAGGATTTTTTAGTAAACAAAATATCCATTATACAAAGCAAGGCGGCCGCCCGCGATTCACGGACGGCTGCCTTTTCCTATTCCCTTATTTCACCGGCGACCAGTTGAACGCCATCTGATTATACAAAAGATCCAGCTTATCGCCATTCTTCTTGTAGACCGCGGTGGCGTAGGGGGCCAGCTCCGCGTTTTCAAACCAGACGACCGCATCCTTCGTGTTGATCAGGAAGACGTAGTCGCCGCGGCTGCAGGCGACCACGCCCTCAGCCAGATGGCCCGGCCAGCAGGAGGACACGACGCCATCGCAGATCAGCTCGTAGAGCGGCTTGTAGAATTCCTCTTCGAAATGGGTGGCGACGTAGTACGCCTTGCCCTCGCCGAAGGCATTCACCGTCACAGCGGGCGCGCCGGCGAAGTAGTCCTCGTCGTAGACCATCAGCGCCTTTGCGCCTTCCAGCGCGGCGACTTCGCAGAGCATGGAGCCGCTGGCGGTTTCGGGCAGCTCGTCGCAAACAGACACGCAGCGGCGGGTTTCGCTGTCATACATGGCGTCGATCTCCAGGCGGCGAACGCCCAGCACGTCGGTGAGGTCGTGCGGCGTGTCGCCGAGGTAGCACAGGTCGGTCTCGTTGACCACGCCGGACCAGTACGTGACCACCAGCGTGCCGCCGTTTTCAACGAACGCACGCAGCTTGGCGGCGAAGTCCTCGCGCAGCATGTAGAGCATCGGCGCGACGATCAGCTTGTAGCCGGAGATATCGCTATCTTCATTGATCATCTGCACGTCGATGCCGTTCTGCTTGAGGCCGGTGTAGTGGCGCAGCAGCTCATGCTTGTAGCCAAGGCCCTTGTTGCGCGGACCCTGCGCATCTTCCAGCGCCCATTTGTTGCTCCAGTCGTAGACGATGGCGGCCTGCTTTTCGCGCCCCACGCCGGCGATGGAGCCGCTCAGCTCCTTGAGCATACTGCCCAGCTCGGCGCATTCCATGTAGATGCGGTTGTCCTCGCGGCAGTCGTGGGAGACCATCGCCGCATGGAATTTCTCGCTGGAGCCCTGCGCCTGACGCCACTGGAAGAAGAGCACGCCGTCGCCGCCGTGGGCCACGGTCTGCATGCCGGCCATGATGTTCACGCCGGGCTTCTTGCCCTTCGAGATGGGCTGCCAGTTGGTCGGGCCGGGGCAGTTTTCCATCAGCCAGAACGGCTGTCCCTTGACAGAGTAGATCAGATCGTGCATAAATCCGGTGTCCATCGCCGTCTGCTCAATCGTCTCCGTCGGCTTGTGCCAGGTGGGATAGGCGTCCCAGGTCGCCAGATCGATTTCCCTGGCCATGTCGAAGTAGTCGACGCCGTCATAGAAGTACATCATGTTCGTGCAGACCTTCGCTTCCGGCACGATCTCACGGATGCAGTCGCGCTCCCACTTCATGAAGTCGATCGTCTGATGGGAGACGAAGCGCTTCCAGTCGAGCTTCAGGCCGTGCACGGAGTGCTCGCCATGCGGCGCGGGGCTTTCGATGTAGTCAAAGTCCGGATAGTCGTGGCTCCAGAACTTGGCGTTCCATGCCTTGTTGAGCGCCTCGATGGTGCCGTACTTTTCCTTGAGCCAGTCGCGGAAGGCCTGCTGGCACAGCTCGCAGTGGCATTCGCCGCCGTACTCGTTGGAGATATGCCACATGACCACGCCGGGATGACGACCAAAACGGGAGGCCAGCTGCTGGTTCATCAGCTTCACCTTCTCGCGGTAGACCGGGGAGGTGTAGCAGTGGTTATGGCGCTCGCCAAAGAGAATGCGCCTGCGATCTGCGCCCACGCGCAGCACCTCGGGATACTTGCGCGCCATCCACGCCGGACGCGCGCCGGAGGGCGTCGCCAGATCGACGCTCACGCCCGCAGCGTAGAGGTTGTCGATGATCTCGGCCATCCAGTCGAGGTTATACTGGCCTTCGGCGGGCTCAAGCGTGGCCCAGGCGAAGATGCCCAGGGAGACGACGTTGACATTCGCCTTCTTCATCAGCTCGATGTCCTGGGCGAGGATGTCCGGGCGGTCCAGCCACTGATCGGGGTTGTAGTCCGCGCCATAGCGAAGAACGGGGGTTGACATGGCAGGCAATCTCCTTTCTGAAATGAAACGGATATGGATTGACATTTGGAAGCGTTGGTGATATATTGCGAAAAGCAGCTTTTGGCGTTTCTATATCAAACGCCGGGAGCTGTTTTGCGTTACGGAGGGATAATCATGAAAAAGAAACCTGTGCTCTATGCCGAGGCGGCGTATGCGCTCGGCCTCGTGATCCTGGCGCTGGGCACGGCGCTGATGGAGAAGGCCGATTTCGGCATGTCCATGGTGGTCGCGCCGGCGTATCTGCTGCATTTGAAGCTGTCGGAGCGCTTGCCGTTTTTCTCCTTCGGCATGGCGGAATATGTGCTTCAGGGCGTGATTCTCGTGCTGCTGGCGATCGGCATGCGCCGCTTCAAGCGGGCGTATCTGTTTTCCTTTGTCACGGCGGTGCTCTATGGCTTCGCGCTGGACGCCATGCTTGCGCTGGTTTCGCCGCTCGCCGCGGGCAGCTTTGCGCTGCGCTCTGTCTGGTATGTGCTGGGTATGGTCGTCTGCTCGCTGGGCGTGGCGCTGCTGCTCAATACCTATATTTCGCCGGAGGCCTACGAGCTCTTCGTCAAGGAGATCGCCGGGAAGAGCGGACAGCCGATTCCCAGGGTCAAGACGGCTTACGACTGCGTGAGCTGCGCGATTGCGGTCGTGATGAGCTTCGCGTTCTTCGGCTTTGGACGGTTTGAGGGCGTGAAGCTGGGCACGATTCTCTGCGCGCTGGTCAACGGCACGATCATCGGAGTGATCACCGCATGGCTGAATAAGACATTTGAGATGAAGGACGCGCTGAAGCTGCGCGGATTCTTCGCTTCCTGAATTTAATCTGACGAATCAGACCTCAGAAGGCTGGGCTTTGCCCAGCTTTTTGTATACGGTGAAATACATGGTCGTAAAGCAGGACAGGCCGCCGATGAGATTGGAGATCGGCTCGGCGAGGAATACGCCCATCACGCCAAAGCCCATGCGCGGCAGCAGCAGCGTCAGCGGCACGACAATGATGGCCTTGCGCAGCAGGGAGAAGAACACCGCCTGGCGGGCAAAGCCCAGCGACTGAAAGACCATCTGTCCGGCGAACTGAAAGGACATGAAGAAAAAGCCAAAGAAATAAACGTGCAGCGCCTGCGGTCCGGCAGCGATAAGCTGCGGATCGGAGGAGAAGATGCGCATGAGAAATACGGGAAAAGCGAGCACAAGCATCCATGCAGCCAGATTATAGGCGATGCCGCACAGGGCGGTGAAGCGGATGGCCTGCCGGACGCGATCGTACTTCTTCGCGCCGTAGTTGAAGCCCATCACCGGCTGCGCGCCGCTGATCAGGCCAGAGAGCGGCAGCTCAAGGACCGAACGCACGGAACCCAGCACCGTCATGATGCCGACATACAGATCGCCGCCGAAGCCCTGCAGCGTGGAATTGCAGACCACCTGCACCAGGCAGTTGGTGCCCTGCATGATAAAGCCCGACGTGCCAAGGGTGGCGATCCTTTTCACGATTGCGCTCCGCAGCGGCATATACCGACGCTCGAGGCGAAGGAGTACGCGCGTGCCTGTCAGAAACCGCAGCACCCAGAAACAGGAGACGCCCTGAGAGATGATCGTCGCCAGCGCTGCGCCGGAGACGCCCATATCAAAGACAAAGATAAACAGCGGATCGAGCACGAGATTGAGCGCCGCGCCGATGACGGTGGTGAGCATGCCGATGCGCGGGAAGCCCTGCGCGCTCACGAAGCCGTTCATGCCGGTGGCGAGCATGGCAAAGGGCGTGCCCAGCAGATAGACTTTCAGATACGCATCCGCGTAGATATAGGACGATTCGCTCGCGCCGAAAAGGAACATGATGGGGCGGCGGAAGGCATAGCACAAGAACATGAGCGCGAACGAAGTGAGCGCAAGCAGAGAGAAGACATTGCCCATGATGCGCCGGGCCTTTTCCTCCTCGCCCGCGCCGCGGGAGATGGAGAACAGCGGCGTGCCGCCCGTGGAAAACAGCGCTGTGAACGCAGCGATCAGCGTGACGACGGGGAACGTGAGCCCGATACCTGTCAGCGCCGCGCTGCCTGCGCCGGGCATATGGCCGATATAGATGCGGTCGACGATATTATAAAGCAGCTGCACCAGCTGCGCCAGCGTCAGCGGAACGGCCTGCGCGATGATGCGCCGGGAGATTCTGCCCTGGGAAAAGTCGGTGGTCATGGAGCGCCTTCTTTCCGAAATCGATGGTTACAGTATAAGCGCTGGAGAGATGAAAGTCAATTTGACGCTGGGAGTGGTCTGCGTTTTTTCTGAGACAGGGTGAAAAGAACATCTTCCTGCTTGCTTTTTGTTCCCATCGTGGTATACTGACACATGCAATACAAGCAAAAGAAGGATAAAGAGATGGAAAAGAAACCGCTCCTTACTCAAACCGGCGTGGTCGTCGGCCTGGCGATTCTGTGCAATGCGCTCTGGGGCAGCGCAATTCCGTTTATCAATCTGGGCTACAAGCTCTTTGCCATTCCGTCGGGAGAGTCGGCGACGCAGATCGTCTTTGCGGGCTGCCGCTTCTTTCTGGCGGGCCTGCTGACGATCCTGTTCACCAGCATTGGGCGCCGCAAATTGGTGCGCCCGAAGAAGCAGAACCTGTACATGGTCTTCTGTCTCGGCGCGCTGCAGACGGTCATCCAGTATGTGTTTTTCTACATCGGCGTGGCGAACACCCCGAGTGTCAAGAGTGCGATCATTCAGGGCCTGAATGCGTTCGTCGCGATCCTGATCGCGTGCTACATTTTCCGCAGCGAGAAGATGAACGCGCTCAAGTGGATCGGCGGCGTGCTGGGCGTGCTGGGCATCGTGGTGGTCAATCTCGACGGGTCGAGCCTCGGCGGGAGCATGAAGCTGACGGGCGAAGGCTTCCTGCTGGTGTCGATGGTGGCCGGCGCGTGCAGCGCGGGCGCGATCAAGCACTTCGGTCAGCGGGAGGATCCCGTGGCGCTGAGCGGCTGGCAGTTCATGCTCGGCGGCGCGATCATGGCGACGGCGGGCTTTGTGTGCGGCGGCAGGCTGCATCCCACGGGCGTGGGCAGCGTGGCGGTGCTTTTGTATCTGGCGGCGCTCTCTGCCGTGGCCTACACGGTCTGGTCCGTGCTGCTCAAGTTTAATCCGGTGTCGCGCATTGCGCCGTTCATGTTCCTGCAGCCGATCTTTGGCGTACTGCTTTCCCTGATGCTCCATGGCGGCGGGAATGTGCCGCTGCTGCGCTATGCGGCGGCGCTCGTGCTGGTCTGCCTGAGCATTGTGATCGTCGGAAAGGGACAGCAGACAAAGGCATGAGCGATAGGATAAGCATCCGTTTTGCCGATCCCGCGCGCGATGCCGCGGCGATCCTTAAGATCTATGCGCCGTATATCGAGAAGACGGCAATCACCTTCGAGGTGGAGGTGCCGCCTTGCGAGGCGTTTGAGCGCCGCGTGGCGGAGATTGCCTCTGAGTTTCCGTATCTGGTGATGGAACTGGACGGGGAGATGATCGGCTATGCCTACGCGCACAGGCAGGCCGAGCGTGCGGCCTTCGGCTGGAACGCGGAGCTGAGTATCTATTTAAAGGAAGGCTTCTTGGGCAGGGGACTGGGCAGGCCGCTGTATGCGCTGCTGGAGGAGCTGCTTGCCATGCAGGGCTACATCAATTTCTATGGCGTGATCACAGGCTCGAATACGGGCAGCATCGCCATGCACGAGAGGATGGGCTATGCGCTCATCGGCAGGCACGCGCGCACGGGCTTCAAATTTGGTCAGTGGCACGATACCGTCTGGCTGCACAAGCGGATAGCGGAAGGCGAGCCGGGAGAGATCGTACCCGTGGACGGATTGGATGGCGTGAAGGTGCGCGAGAGGATCGAATCTGCACAGAAAAAGATTGAAGAAAAACTGCATATGTAAAGCAAAAAGACTTGACATGCCTGCGGCGTTATCGTATAATAAGCAGGCTGTCAAGTTATTTTGCTTTACGACGAGGTGGAGAACGTGGATGAGAAGCTGGAAACCGGCTGGCTGTTTGCGTTCTACGGCCCGCTGCTGACTGAGCGTCAGCAGAAGCTGATCGCGCTGTACTGCGAGGAGGACTTTTCCCTCTCGGAGATCGCCGCGCGCGAGGGCATTTCCCGTCAGGGCGTGTACGACGCCGTGCGCAAGGGCGCGGCGCAGCTTGCCGCCTATGAGCAGATGCTCGGCCTGGCCGAGCGCTACCGCCGCCTGACAGAGGGATTGGCGCAGGGACTTGAAGCGCTCCGGGATGCGCCCGGAGAGAAAGCGCAGCAGGCCAGAGAGATTCTGGCGACGCTGCTTTCGCAAGAGGAGGAGTAAGATGGCCTTTGAAGGATTGACGCAAAGACTCCAGCAGGCCTTTGGCAAGATGCGCGGCAAGGGCAAGCTGACGGAGGAAGACGTCAAGCTTGTCATGCGCGAGGTCCGCATGGCGCTGCTCGAGGCGGACGTCAACTACAAGGTCGTCAAGGACTTTGTCAAGAAAGCGACTGAGCGCTGCGTAGGCCAGGAGATCCTGGAGAGCCTGAGCGCCCAGCAGCAGATCATCAAGATCGTCAATGAAGAACTGACCCAGCTTATGGGCGGCAGCAACGCAAGGCTGCAGTTCAGTTCGTCTCCGGTGACTGTGTTCATGCTCTGCGGTCTGCAGGGCGCCGGTAAGACGACGATGAGCGCCAAGCTCGCCAACTGGCTGCGCAAGGACGGCAAGAAGCCGCTGCTGGTCGCCTGCGATATCTATCGCCCGGCCGCCATCAAGCAGCTGCAGGTCGTGGGCGGACAGGTCGGCGTGCCGGTGTTCGAGCGTGGCACGCAGGATCCGGTCAAGACGGCGCTGGAAGCGGTCGAGTTCGCCCGCAGCCGCCAGCACGACGTTGTGATCCTGGATACCGCCGGTCGCCTGCACATCGACGAGACGCTCATGGACGAACTGGCCCGCGTACGCGAGGCCGTCGGCCCGACGGAGATCCTGCTGACGATCGACGCGATGACCGGTCAGGACGCGGTCAACGTCGCCAACACGTTCAACGATAAACTGGAAATCACCGGCGTGATCCTCACCAAGCTCGACGGCGATACCCGCGGCGGCGCGGCGCTCTCCGTTCGCGCGGTGACGGGCAAGCCGATCAAGTTTGCCGGCACGGGCGAGAAGCTCGGCGATATCGAGCCGTTCCATCCGGAGCGCATGGCCTCCCGCATCCTGGGCATGGGCGATATGCTCACGCTGATTGAAAAGGCGCAGGAGACTTTCTCCGAGGAAGACACGCAGCAGTCCCTGGACATGGCCAAGCGTGTCAAGAATGCGGACTTCACGCTTGATGATTTCCTCACCCAGATGCAGCAGATCAAGAAGATGGGCCCGCTCAGCGGCGTTCTGAAGATGCTGCCGGGCATGAGCAACATCGGCGATATCGATATTCCGGACGACGCGATGAAAAAGCCCGAGGCGATCATCCGCTCGATGACCCCGAAGGAGCGCCGTCATCCCGAGGTCCTCAACGCCAGCCGCCGCCGCCGCATTGCTGCGGGCAGCGGCACCACGGTGCAGGACGTCAACCAGCTGATTCGTCAGTTCGAAGATGCGAAGAAGCAGATGAAGATGATGATGAATCAGATGAAGGGCCGCAAGGGCCGCTTCCGCTTCCCGATGCGCTAACCAGCGTTCCGCTGGACCATGTTCCGAATGAGCATGATGCCAGAACTGGTTTTGCGCACGAGGCCGAAAGTTTTCAATTTCCTATGAGCTGAGCTGCTTAAAGCAGGCGCGAAGCGAAGAAGGGGTCCGGGGACGATGTCCCCGGGCAGGTTCGGGCGGCAGCCCGAAAAAAGACACACCGACGCCAATCCATGAGATTGAAGTCATATATTTCTATCTAACAGAGAATTTAGGAGGATACAATTATGGTTAAGATTCGTCTGAAGAGAATGGGCATGAAGAAGAAGCCGTTCTACCGTGTCGTCGTCGCCGACGAGCGCGCCTGCCGCGATGGCCGTTTCATCGATGAGATCGGCTACTACAACCCGGTTTCCAACCCGGTTGAGCTGAAGATCGACGTCGAGAAGGCTCAGACCTGGATGAAGAACGGCGCCCAGCCGACCGACACCGTCCGCGCGCTGCTCAAGAAGACCGGCGCGATCGCCTGATTTTTCAGGCGCCGCGAGGGCTGAGCAATGGAAGAACTGGTTCGCTATATTGCCGCAACGCTCGTGGATCATCCCGATCAGGTGCAGGTGAAGACCGTTGAAGGTCCGGAGTCTGTCATCATCGAGCTGAGCGTCGGCCCGGATGATATGGGCAAGGTGATCGGCAAACAGGGCCGCATCGCCAAGTCCATCCGTGCCGTTGTCAAGGCAGCGACCGCCCGCAACGAGAAGCCCGTGTTCGTGGAGATCATGTAATCTTGGCGTACACAAGCGCTCAGGGCGCTGGTCGTCCTGCCACCTGGAAACGCATACAATGCCGCGCAGCGATGCGCGGCAGTTGTGTATGTGTGGGGAAATGAGGTATTTTGTATGGAGTATTTGCAGATCGGCGAAATCGTTCGCCCGCAGGGCATCAAGGGCGAAGTGAAGCTGCGCGCGATGAGCAGTGATCCGGATCGCTATGCGCGGCTGGAGAGCGTATATCTGCTTAAGAATGGGCAGTACGTCGAATACAAGGTCAAAAAGGGCCGCTGCAACGACGGCTTTGCCGTGCTGATGCTCGACGGGGTCAAGGATCGCAACGAGGCGGAGCTGCTTCGCGGCGTGAAGGTGTTCGTCGACCGCGAGCATGCCATCGATCTGGACGAGGATGAGAACTTTGTCGTCGATCTCATCGGCCTGACCGCCGTGGATACCAAGGGCAACGAGATCGGCGAGCTTGTCGATGTGCTCACGCCCAATCAGATCTGTGACGTATACGTCTTTGATACGCCGCGCGGGGAGATGATGATCCCGGCGCTGCGCCGCGTCGTTGTGGAAGTGGATCTGGACGAGGAGAAGATCGTGCTGGATGAAAAGGTTCTGTCGGAGGTCGCCGTCTGGGAAGACGAGCCTGCCGAGAGGGACGAGTAAAAACATTTCGGCCCCGGATGATTTGGCTGGGCAGAAGAAAAGCATCGTCGGAAGAGGGTGCAGGCACAGCCTGCTGAGTGGGACGAGTAAAAACATTTCGGCCCCGGATGATTTGGCTGGGCAGAAGAAAAGCATCGTCGGAAGAGGGGACAGGCACAGCCTGCCGAGCGGGACGAATAATCCGATTGCTTGAATGGGAAGAAAATGCCCGGTTCATTCGTCAGGTTATCGAGGGATGAATCAAAAGGGCAGAGGATATACAGGATCATGAGAAAGAAATGGGTGCTGGCGCTGCTGCTTAGCGTGCTGCTGGGCATCTGTGCCACGGCGCATGCGCTTGAGCTGCCGAGCAATGACGTCTTTTCGCCTGGGCTGAAGCGCCTCTCCAGGCTGGAAAAGACGCATCCGCCGGTGGAGGCGAGCGCGCAGGTGGCCATCGATAAGGCGATGTATGCGCGCGATCTGTCGGTGCTCGGCGCAATGCTCAAGGACGCGACAATCGCCTATGCACGAAGCGATGCGAGCGAAACCGTATCCATTGCGTGCGGCGGCGAGCCTTTGGGCACGTATGTCCTCCCGGAGAGCGCTGCGCTTGACGCCATGGAAGCGCGCCTGCTGGGCGTCGCTGTGCTTGAGCGCGTGCCGCTTGCTTCGATTGCCGATTGGCTCGAAGGGCTTGTGGCGGGCGACATGCTGGCGTTTGGGTTTGCGGTCAGCGAACCGTTTGTGCTGGAGCGCACGATGTCCGACGACGGCACGCGGCTCACGAAGATCAAGGTGACAGGCAGCATTTCCCGCGCAGGCGAGGCGCCCTATCGGGTGTCGGGCTATCTGCGCCAGCCTGCGGGACGCGCGCCCAAGGATACGTTCGAGCTCATGTTTGAGCAGGACGAGGACAATTCCATCGAGCTGCTCTACAGCGCGCTGCGAGAAAACGAAGTGACGCGCAAGAACAAAGAGGGCACGGCCAGCGTGCGCACGACGCTGAAGGCTGGAGGCAAGATCGCTGGCAGCAGCATGTCCAGCCGGCTGAACGTGACGATGAAGAACCGATGGACTTCGGACGGAGAGATGCTGTCCGAGCGCATATCGGTGACGGCGTCGCTGGGGCTTACGGATAAGCGGCCTGGCAGGCGTATGTTGCGGCTGAACGATGCGGCGGCGGAGATGAAGCATGTGATCCGCCTGACGACGCATGAATCGGGCGACGAGGAAATCGCGCTGAGCGACGAGATCACGCTTGATGTGACGCTGGATAGCAATACGTTCCTTTCCGGCAGCGCGGATGTGAGCATGCGCGTGGGCGGCGAGGCGGCGGCTGCGCCGCAGGATGTACAGGAGATGGACGAGGCGTCGGCAAAGGCGCTGGCGAAGGAAATCTATCGCACCCTGGACCCAAAGACATTGGATACCATTCATGAGGGACTGTAACAGGTTCCCCGATTCCCGAATGAGACGATAAGGAGGTACTCTTTGATGAACAGACGCATTCTTGCCTTTGTGCTCAGCGCTGTGATGCTGCTCATGCCCGGCATGTCTGTGGCGGAAGAAGCCGTGAGTAATTATTACGCCGGCGAGCTGACGGCGATTGCGATCGGCGACAGCTATGCGGCGGGCAATCAGCTGAATCTGAATGCCGTGCTGGGCCTTGATCTGGACGAGACTGTGACGGATGAAGCGCTGCTGGCGCTCTCCGATCTGCTTTCCAAGACGAAGCTGCATATGTCCTTCTATGACGACTTTGGCACCGCACGGATTCATGCGCAGCTGGATGTGGATGACGTCATGCTGCTGGGCGCGGATGCGCTCGTCTACGAGGATGGCTCCGTGCAGGCGATGAGCAACCTGACGGGCAAGCTGGTGCTGGCGATGCCGGCATCCTCCGGACAGGCGGGCACGGGCATGACGATGGCGGATTTCGATATGAATACGCCGGAGGGCGTCGCGGCCTTCCGCGAGCTGCCGGCCACTGAGCGCCTGGCGATCACCGGAAGCGACATGATCTCCCTGCTGATCAATCATCTGCTGGGCTGGGTCAGCTATATGCAGGTGGACAATGACGGCGAATTCTATACCTTCGACGATACCTATCTGGATGCGACCGAGGTTCGCGATCCGGTTGCCCAGCGCATGCATGGCAAGATCAAGGCGGACAGCTTCAATACCCTGCTGTGGAACATTGCCACGTCGGTTGCCGATACCACGGGCGAATTCCAGCTGGCGCTGGCCGATGTGCTGGCGGAGCATGGCGTGACCCGTTATCAGGCGCGCATGCTGACGGATGCTCTCTTTACCAAGGAGACGATCGATCCGGCGCTGGATTATGTTCAGCCGTCCTTCTACATCATTGAGAGCAAGGATGAATCTCCGATCACCTACGACGATGTGGCCTATTTCTTCAAGAAGCTTCAGAAATGCACGCAGAGGATTTGGGATACCGGCACGGACGAAGTGATGACCATGACGGTCAGCTATGATGACTTTGGCGCGATGGTCGGTTTCGATGCGTTTGTGCCGCAGTTCACCACGGAGCTGCCCTATGAAGGCGACTTCACCTATTCCATCAAGACGGACGACGACTGGCAGCGCTTCCATACCTCTCACGGCGAGCTGCAGGTTTACAACGACAACCGCGTTGTCGGCGATCTGGATATCCAGTTTGGTCAGGACGTGGGCGGCGTGAACCACAGCCATTTCGTCGGTCAGGCGGATGTGCTCGACCAGAACGCGGGCACCTCTGTGGGCTTTGGCGTGGATGCGAACCTCGATTTTGCGGTGAGCGTCGGCGACAATGGCGAGGAGAGCGAGACGTTTGAGGGCATGTTGCTGCTCAACGGCCGCCAGAGCGGCGAGAACAATGCGCTGGTGAGCGCGACGTTCAGCGGCATGACCACCGTCGACGCCGAGACCTTTGCCATGAGCGCGACGGGTGCGCTGGGCATGAATGGCGCCGGCATGCTGGTGGCGGATATGACGCTTGAGCAGGGCGAATACGAGGATATCGATTTTGCCGGCGGCCAGGCGATCAATCTCTCCGCGCTGGACGATGCGCAGAAGGAACTGCTCACGAAGGAAATTGTGGCGCAGGCAGCCAAGCTGTCTCTGAGCCTGATGACCAAGCCGGACGTGCTGAGCGACCTGATGACGATCTTTGGCGGTATGGCCATGAAATAAAGAAAGGAGCCGAGAGGCTCCTTTTTTGATGGGAAGAATTATGGATATTCAGTTCACTAAGAATGTGATCGCCGCCTGCGGGCGGGACCTCATCCGTCAAGGCTGACGCCGCGCCACCTTCCCCATAGGGGAAGGTCTCCTTACTCCGCGGGTAATACAATCTTTG
>SVGO01000081.1 GCA_015056305.1 Clostridiales bacterium
CGTTCATTCCGGTGTCCGAGGATATCGGCATGATCAATGCGGCGGCCTGCGGCGCGCTCAGCCTTGAAAAGCTGGAAGCGATGACCTGCGTTTGCTCGGTTGGTCTGGATATGATCGCCGTGCCGGGCCATACCCCGGCGAGCACCATCAGCGCGATCATCGCGGATGAGGCGGCCATCGGCATGGTCAACCATAAGACGACCGCCGTGCGCATCATCCCGGCTCCGGGCAAGGACGTAGGCGACGAGGTCGAGTTTGGCGGCCTGTTCGGCCGCGCGCCGATCATGCGCGTGAGCCCGTATTCTGCGGAGAAGTTCATCGCCCGCGGCGGACGCATCCCCGCGCCGCTGCAGAGCCTGAAGAACTAAACGCAATATTACTTAAAACCGGCGCGAAGCGAAGAAGGGGGCTGGGGACAATGTCCCCAGGCAGGTCTTAGGGCGGCAGCCCTAACGTCCCCGCTTGGAAAGGAAGTCATTATGGATCAGGAACTCACCCGCAGCACCGTCGATCCCAGATACACCTGGGATCTGAGCCGCATTTACGAAAGCGACGAGGCATGGGAGCAGGCCTTTGAGCAGGCGAAGGCGCAGGCGGACGAAATCGCGGCGATGGCCGGCACGATGAAGGACGGCAAGGCCGCCGTGCTGCGCGCGCTGGAGCTGGATAATGAACTCGGACAGACGCTCAGCTGCATCTATACCTATGCGATGATGAAGCAGCATGAGGATACGACCGTGGGCAAGTATCAGGCGATGCTGGGCCGCGCAGGCACGCTGTATAGCGAGGCGATGGCCAGGTCGGCATTCCTTACGCCGGAGCTGCTCTCGCTTGAAGAGGATGTACTCAAGGGATATATCGCCGATCCGGATTTTTCAGACTTTGACGCAGCGCTGCAAAGGACGCTGCGCCAGAAGCCCCATACGCTTTCTGCGCGTGAGGAGCAGCTGCTGGCGATGGCCTCCGAGGTCTGCTCCGTGAGCGAAAATACCTATGATATGCTCACCGACGCGGATATGGATCTGGGCAAGACGCGCGATGAGGACGGCAGGAAGGCAAAGCTGACCGACGCGCGGCTGTATTCCTTCCTGATCAGCCCGGACCGGGCCGTGCGCAAGGCAGCATACTGCAACGTGATGAACGGCTACGGCAAGCTGGGCAATACCATCGCGGCGATGTATGCCGGTCAGGTGAAGGCTGATATCTTCAACGCCAAGGCGCGCGGCTACAAGAACTGCCGCGAAAGCTATCTCTATCAGGACGACGTCAGCGAGGACGTCTACGACAGCCTGATCGATGCGGTGCACGGCGGCGTCGACACGCTGGCGGAGTATCTGCGCATCAAGAAGGAGCAGACCGGGCTGGCCCATATGCATATGTACGACATGTATCTGGGCGTGGATATGGGTTTTGATATCCGGATGGATATTGACGAGGCGTTTGCTACCTTCCTTCAGGCGGTGAAGCCGCTGGGCGAGGACTATGTCGCCGACGCGGCGCGCGCGCTGCCCGAGCGCTGGATCGACGTCTACGAGACGAAGAACAAGCGCGGCGGCGCATACTCCACCAGCGTTCACTGCACGACGCCGTATGTGCTGCTCAATCACAAGGAAACTTACGACGGCCTGTCCACGCTCTGCCACGAGATGGGGCACGCCATGCACAGCTACTACTCCAATCAGGCGCAGCCCAGCGCCAAGGCGGATTACACGATCTTTGTCGCGGAAGTCGCCTCGACGCTCAACGAGATCCTGCTTTCCGAATACCTGCTGAAGAAGTATGCGGATAACCGCGCGGCGCGGATCATGCTCATTGGCCATCTGCTGGAGCATTTCCGCACGACGGTCTTCCGTCAGACGATGTTCGCCGAGTTTGAGCACAAGGCGCACCAAATGGCGGAAGCGGGCGAGAGCCTGACCAGGGAAAACCTGTGCGCCATGTACTACGATCTCAACAAGCTCTACTACGGCAAGGCGGCCAAGGTGGACAAGGAGGTTGCCAACGAGTGGATGCGTATTCCGCATTTCTACAGCTCCTTCTACGTCTATAAGTATGCGACGGGCTTCTGCGCGGCGGTAGCCTTGGCGCGCAATGTGCTCAGCGGCGATCACGAGAAGATCGCGGCATACCGCAAATTCCTGACCCTCGGCGGCAGCATGACGCCCATCGAGGAGCTCAAGGCCGCGGGTGTGGATATGTCCACGCCGCAGCCGGTGTGCGAGGCGCTGGATTACTTTGCCGAGCTGGTGATGGAATATCGTCAGCTGCTTTGCAATGAATGAATCATGATTGAAGATATTACTGCGAGCACGAAACAAGTATAGATTGTTCAGTATTTCGGATGTGGAAGCGGGCACGGCCCGCAGGAGAAAACGCATGATCATGCAGGGTTATGATATGGAGGCCGCCGTGGAGTTCATCGCCAGGGTGATGCGCAAGGCGGGCCACAAGAATCCCCAGCAGGAGCTGGAGGATTTCGTTCGCCGCGCGATCGAGGCAGATATGGCGTATATGCGCGAAATCGACGTCATCGACGAGGATGGCCTGATGGGCGAGGGCGAATATGACGACGACGACGCGTTCGAGGCGCTGCTCGATCGGCTTGGCGAGGACGTGCAGGACGACGATGAGATGAATCAGCTGGCGCAGCTGCTGGATAGCTTCATGGCCGCGCAGCAGGATTTCATGGACGCATCCGGGCTGATGGAATGAACGGCCGAAAGCAAAGATTTGTAAGTAAGAGAGACATATATGCAGGAAATCATCTTCCGGCAGCGCAATGCTGCCAAGCCGCTCACAGGCAGGGCGTTTGTGCTGAATATCGCCGGGATACTCATCCGGCTGACGATCGCGCAGATCGTGATCAATGCGCTCATTTCCATGACGGGGATGGGCCTTCTGAATGTGGCGTTTTATCTGTACGCCGTCTGGCTGCTGATCGCCTTTATGCGCGAAACCGTCGCAGGCTATGTTTATACGCTCAAAAAGGACACGCTTGTGCTCGAGCGCAAGCTCGGCGACAGTACAATCACGGTCGTGGAGGTTCCGCTTGGCAGCATCGCCAGCCTGCGCCCGGTGTATATGGGCGAGAATCTGCATATCAGCTATCGGGACGTGATGCATATCGACGCGTCGTCCAAGCCGCCTGTGCGCGTGCGCGCGGCGTTTATCGTGAGCCTGTTCTCCAGCCGCCTGGCGCGGCTGCTGGCGGGCAAGCGCGCGCATGAAGCCATCGGCCATGTGATCGTGTACGACGAGGGCAAGCTGCGCCGCGCCTGCACGTTCTGCCCCAATGAGGAATTGCTGGAAAAGCTGGGCGAAACCCTCGGCGAGTGCATGGGCTTTGACGAGCGCATGACCCGCGCACGGGTGAAGACGCTCTATGGCCGCGCGCTGGAGCGGGCGTTCCCGGCGCTGTATCCGTATGTGGAGCCGCTGATCAGGCGCGAGGACGTCGAGTGGGCGCGCAAAGAGATTGAGCAGCAGAAGGCCGAGCGCCAGAGCAAAAGGAACCCGAAGAAGCAGGAAGCGCCGAAGGCAGAGCATGCAGACACCGCGGAGGGGCAGGAAGCGAACAGCGATGCGCCGCGCCGCCGCAGAAAGCAGGGATAAGCGATGAAGTACACGACGATTTTCTTCGATCTGGATGGCACGCTGACCAAGAGCGAAAAGGGCATCACCCGCTCGGCGCTCTATGCCTGCGAGAAGATGGGCTTTACCGGCTACACGGAGGAGCAGTTCAAAGTCTTCATCGGGCCGCCGCTGTATGAGTCCTTTCAAAAAGTATGCGGCATGACGCCCGAGCAGGCGCATCGCGCCATTGAGCTGTATCGCGAGCGCTTTTCCGTGCTGGGCTGGGCGGAAAACGAGGTCTATACCGGCATTGCGCAGCTGCTGCGCAGCCTGAAAAAGAACGGCTGCAAAATCGCGATCACGACGGCAAAGCCGCAGGCCTTCGCCGAAAAGATCGCAAAGAAATTCGGCTTTGAGCCGTATCTGGACGCGCTCATCGGCCCGGGCATGGACAACACGCACGCCAGCAAGGCATGGATCGTGAAAAAAGCGATTGAGCAGCTGGGCGGCACGCCGGTGATGATCGGCGACCGCTGCTACGACGTGGACGGCGGCAGGGAAAACGGCATCGACACCATCGGCGTATGCTATGGCTACGGCACGCGCGAAGAACTGGAAGAGGCCGGGGCGACGCACATCGCTGAGACTGTCGAGGAGCTGACCAGCATCCTGCTGGGCGACGCGCCCCGTGCGCGCGGCGTGTTTATCACCATGGAGGGCGTCGACGGCTGCGGCAAGACGACCCAGCGAAACGCGCTGATTGCACACCTTGAGCAGTTGGGCTGGGATGTGCAGCTCACGCGTGAGCCGGGCGGCGATGCGGTTGCGGAAAAGATTCGCGAGCTGATTCTGGATCCTGCGAATACCGCGATGGACGATCTGACGGAAGCGTATCTGTATGCGGCTTCCCGCGCGCAGAATGTACGCGCAAAGATCCTTCCTGCGCTGGACGCGGGAAAGGCGGTGGTCTGCGACCGCTTTGTCGATTCGTCGATCGCTTATCAGGGCGGCGGCAGGCAGCTGGGCACGCAGAAGGTGGCGGCGATCAATCGCTTCGCCATCGAAAATGCATCGCCGGATATCACGGTTTATCTGCGCATGCCGCCCGAGAAGGCGCTTTCGCGCAGGCTGAGTGCATCCGAGCCGGACAGGCTGGAGCGCGAGAAGGCCAGCTTCTTTGAACGCACATACGCCGCGTATGAGGAGCTCTATGCGCAAAAGGGCATGGAGCGCGTGGTCACTGTGAATGCCGGGGGCAGCATTGAAGAAGTATCGGAAGAGATGATTGCAGCGGTGGATGCAAAGCTGCGCTGTTTACGGGTATAAGGAGAGAGCATGGCAAGAATCGTAGTCGGCATGTCCGGCGGCGTGGACTCGTCGGTCGCGGCGCTGCTGCTCAAGCGGCAGGGTCACGAGGTCATCGGCGTGTTCATGAAGAACTGGGAGGAGAAGGACGACAACGGCGTATGCACCAGCGAAACGGACTGGGCGGATGTGCGCGAGGTATGCGAGAAGATCGACATCCCGTACTATTCGGTCAATTTCGTCAAGGAGTATTACGACCGCGTATTTTCCTACTTCCTTAATGAATACCGCCGCGGGCGCACGCCCAATCCCGACGTGCTGTGCAACAGGGAGATCAAGTTCAAGGCGTTTCTGGATTTTGCGATGGAGCTGGGCGCAGATCGCCTGGCGACGGGCCATTTCTGCAATCTCGGCACGGCGCAGGACGGCAAAAAGCAGCTGCTTCGCGGTCTGGATGGCAACAAGGATCAGAGCTATTTCCTGTATATGCTCGGCCAGAAGGCGCTGGATAAAGCGATGTTCCCGGTAGGTGGTCTTACCAAGGCGCAGGTGCGCGAGATCGCCAAAGAGGCTGGTCTGGTCAATTCGCTCAAGAAGGATTCCACGGGCGTGTGCTTCATCGGCGAGCGCCAGTTCAAGCCCTTCCTTAAGCAGTTCCTCCCGGCGCAGCCGGGCGATATGGTGACGCTGGAGGGCAGGAAGGTCGGCAGGCACGACGGCCTGATGTACTATACCCTCGGCCAGCGAAGGGGCCTGGGCATCGGCGGCGTGGACGGCGTGACCGACGGCGGCCGCTGGTTCGTGCTCGCCAAAGACATGGAGCGCAACGAGCTGATCGTCACCTGCGGCGCGGATCATCCGCTGCTCTACAGCAAGAACGCCATCGGCGAGGATGCGACGTGGATCGCGGGCGAGCCGCCTGCGATGGAATTCGACTGCACATGCAAATACCGTTACCGTCAGCCGGATCAGGACGTGCATGTAACTGTTCTTGACGGCGGCAGACTGCATGTGACGGCGAGGGAGAAGCAGCGCGCGGTCACGCCGGGACAGAGCATGGTGCTCTATATGGGCGACGTGTGCCTGGGCGGCGCGGTATGCAGCGAAGTGCTGGACGCGGGACGGGTGGATTGAGATGAATGTTTTTCAGAGATTCTTCGGCCATCTGACGACGATCACGCGCCATAGGCACAGGGTGATTGCGCACTGCGCGAAGGCAGGTATTCTCTGGCAGGGGCTGTTTCACGACCTGTCCAAGTACGGACCGACGGAATTTCTGCCGGGCGTGCGCTTCTTTGACGGCACGCACTCGCCCACGGAGGACGAGCGCCGCAAATACGGCTGCTCGCAGGCGTGGATGCACCACAAGGGCAGAAACCGCCATCACTGGGAATACTGGACGGATTACAGCATTGCGGCGGGGCGCTATGTCGCTGTGCCGATGCCCAAGCGGTATCTGGCGGAGATGCTGTGCGACCGCGTAGCGGCGAGCAAAATCTACAAGGGCGCGGCATATACGAACGGCGCGCCGCTGGACTATCTGATGAACGGAAAAATGCGCGACAGCATGCATCCGGACACCCTGCAAACTCTGATCCGCTTCCTCTCGCAGCTGCGCGACGAGGGCGAGGATGCGATGTTTGCGTCGATCCGCGCATGGCTGAAGGAAAAATAAGCATAAAGGAACCGGGGCTGCGGGCGCAGCTCCGGTTTTTGCGTAAAAGGAAATCGAGGGAGAATATCTGCCGATCAGGATTCCAGCAGGCCCGCGGCGCGCAGATTGGCCAGCAGCAGATTGAATTGTTCGAGCACGCCGGTTTCCGTGGTCGCGTCGGCCACAGGCGCAGCAGGCGTAATTTCCGCATCCGCGCCGTCCGCGCCGGCAGGGCCAGTCGGGCCGGTGGGGCCAGTGGGACCAGTCGCACCGACAGGACCGGTCGGACCTACGGGGCCGGTCGCACCGACAGCACCCGTTGCACCGACAGGACCGGTCGCGCCGGTCGGACCAACAGCACCGGTCGCGCCGACAGCACCGGTTGCACCAACGGGACCAGCGGGACCAGCGGGGCCGGTCGGGCCTGTCGGACCGGTCGGTCCAGTGGGACCAATCGGACCAGTTGCGCCGGTAGCGCCAGTCGCGCCGGTTGCACCGGTCGCACCAGTCGCGCCGGTTGCACCGGTCGCACCAGTCGCGCCGGTTGCACCGGTAGCGCCAGTCGCACCAGTCGCGCCGGTTGCACCGGTCGCACCAGTCGCACCAGTTGCACCAGTCGCGCCGGTCGCGCCAGTCGCGCCGGTTGCACCCGTTGCGCCCTGCGGTCCCTGGGGTCCCTGCGGACCTTGCGGGCCGGTCGGGCCTGTCGGACCGGTTGCGCCGATCGGACCCTGCGCACCCTGCGGACCGACGGGACCCTGCGGACCGATGGGGCCCTGCTGGCAGTTGGGATTGGTCATGCAGCCGCAATGCCAGCCGCCGCAGTCGCAATTGCTGCTGCGGTTATTGCTGCGATTGTTGTCGTAGCTGTTGTCGCGGTAATTGCCGCGGTTGTTGTCGTAGTTATTGTCGCGATGATTGTCGCAGTTATTGCTGCGATTGTTGCTGCGGTTGCTGCCGCGGTTATTGTCGTAGTGATTGCCGCAGTCATTGCTGCAGTCGTTGCCGCAGTTATTGCTGCGATTATTGCTGTAGTCATTGCTGCAGCCATTGTCGCAGCCCCAGCGGGATGAGCCCCGCTGTCCCTGATTCGCTGTAAAGAAAGGCAAAAGCGACACCTCTTTCCTGAAAACTGGGAACGAAAAATCGGGGAACTTGTTTTCAGTCCCCAGGCATACTCTATGCGTGAAGCGCGGGGGATGTGAGATGATTTTCTGAAAGAGGGTGCGGGATATGGAGCTTTCGCTGTGCATGATCGTCAGGAACGAGGAGAAGAATCTGGAGAGGTGTCTTCACAGCGTCCGGGACGCCGTGGATGAGATCATCATTCTGGACACGGGATCGACGGACCGGACAAAGGAGATCGCCGGGAGATACACGGCGCATGTGCATGACTATCTCTGGCGGGACGATTTTGCCCATGCGCGCAACGCGTCGCTTGCTCTGGCGACGAAGCCATTTATCATGTGGCTCGATGCGGATGATGTGATCGAGCCGCAGCAGCTTAAAAAGCTGATTGCGCTCAAGGAGGAACTGAGCGACGGAATCGACGCGGTGATGCTGCCCTATCAGTATGCGTTCTCCACGGGCGGCGAGCCGACGCTGGTCTTCGAGCGCGAGCGCATCGTACGCCGTGCGGCGGGATTTCGGTTTGAGGGTGTGGTGCATGAGGCGATGGCCGTATCGGGAAACGTGATCCGGGCGGACGTTGCGATCCGGCACACGGGCGAGCACGGGCAAAGCAGCAACCGGCGTAATCTTTCGATTTACGAAACATGGATTTCGCGTGGCATGCAGCTTGCGCCGAGGGACCAATATTATTATGCGCGGGAGCTCAGGAACGCAGGCGAATATGCCCGCGCGATTGATGCGTATGATGCGTTCCTATTGATGGACGGCTGGGCGGTGAACAAGCAGGATGCGCGGGTGGAAAGGGGCGAGTGCCTCAAGCAGCTGGGCAGGCTCGCGGAGGCGAAGCAGGCATTTCTTTCTGCGCTGGAGGAAGGCGAGCCGAGGGCTGAGACGCTGTGCGCGCTGGGCGAGAGCTTTCTTCAGGAGGGGCAGCTGCACGCGGCGGCGCTGTGGTATCGCGCGGCGCTGCTGTGCAGGATGCCGACAGACCTGGGGACGTTTGTCTTTCCCGATGCTTATGGTTACATTCCGCTGATGCAGCTGTGCGTGATCCTCTCGCGTCTGGGCGAAGAGGAGGAAGCCTGCCGGATGAACGAGCAGGCGCTGCTGCTGCGTCCCGGCGATCCGGCGGTCCTTGGCAACAGGGCGTATTTCGCCCAGAAGCTGAAAAAAGGCAGACAGGATATGGAAAAGACGATCTGGGAGGAGTAAGTGACGAAAAGATGGGCGGCAGGGCTTTTCATGGCTCTGGTTTTTATGTATAATCATAGTGGGTGTTTGGCGCAGGGCGAAACCAGCGCCAAAGCAGCCTGTATTCTGGAGCAGCGGACGGGCCGCGTGCTCTTTGAAAGCAACATGCATGCGCGGCTGCCGATGGCCTCGACGACCAAGGTGATGACTGCGCTGCTGGCGATCGAGCTGGGCGATCCCCGGGATGAGGTTGTCTGCTCGGAGAATGCGTTCGGCGTCTCCGGCACATCGATCTATCTGCAATTGGGCGAGCGGCTTACGCTTGAGGAGATGCTGCTGGGGCTGATGCTCTCCAGCGGCAACGACGCATCTGTGGCGATCGCCGAGCATATCGGCGGATCGGTGGACGGTTTTGTCGATCTGATGAACGCGCGTGCCAAAGAAATCGGCGCGGTGAACACGCATTTTGCCAATCCGCACGGCCTGCCGGATGATAACCACTATACCACCGCATACGATCTGGCGCTCATCAGCCGAGAGGCGATGAACAATGAATCCTTCCGCAGGCTTGTCTCCACCCAGAAGGCGAGCATCCCCTGGGAGGGAAGAACCTACAACAGACAGCTGACCAACAAGAACCGGCTGCTTTCCAGCTATCCGGGCGCGACAGGCCTGAAGACGGGCTTTACCAGCAAGGCGGGGCGCTGCTTGGTCTTTGGCGCGCAGCGGGACGGGTTGGAGCTCGTCGGCACAGTGCTCTCGTGCAGCGATTGGTTTGACGAGGCCGAGCGGCTGATGGACGGCTGCTATGAAACGTATTCCATGACGCGCATGCTGGGCCCCACGATCTCTGCCGGAAGGATTGCCGTTGCAGACGGAGAGAGCGAGAGCTGCGGGATGTGCGTGATGGAGGAACTGTCCGTGCCGCTTGCCGTGGGCGAGGCGGCGCAGGTCGTGCTTGACGTGCCGCAAAGCGTGCGCGCGCCGGTGTATCCGGGCATGTATCTGGGCCGGGCGAAGCTGGTTGTGGGCGGCAGGGTCTACGGCGAGGGCGAAGTCGTCGCCAGCGAGCGCGTGGATGCGGATACGGTGAGAATGGATGTGCGCAGGGTGCTTGCGCATTGGATGCTATAAAAGGAGAATGACATGAGACTTCAGAAATACATGGCCATGTGCGGTGTCGCCGCCAGGCGCAAGTGTGAGGAGATCATCGGCGCAGGCCGCGTGTCGGTGAACGGACAGATCATCACCGAGATGGGCACGCAGGTGGAGGATGGCGACGAGGTCCGCGTGGACGGCGTGCTGATTCGTCCTGAGGAAGAGAAGCGCTATGTACTCTATCACAAGCCGGCAGGAGAGGTGACGACCGTCAGCGACGAGAAAGGCCGCGAGACGGTCATGGATCGCTTCCGCGATTTCCCGGTGCGCCTGTATCCCGTGGGCCGACTGGACTACGACAGCGAGGGCCTGTTGCTGCTCACCAACGACGGCGAGCTGGCGCAGCGCCTGACGCACCCGAGCTGCGAGGTCGACAAGGTGTATCTTGCGCGCGTGACGGGCAATCCGAGCAACGAGGCGATCGACCGTCTGCGCAGGGGCGTGTACATGGAGGGCGATCAGAGAAAGACCTATCCGGCGGATGTGCGCGTGGTGCGCGACGAAAGCCTGTTTTCGGATATCGTGGTGACGATCCACGAGGGCCGCAACCGTCAGGTGCGCCGCATGTTTGACGCGGTGGGCCACAAGGTGCTTCTGCTGCGCCGGATCCGATTCGGCGCCGTGGAGCTGGGCAGCCTGCGCCGCGGCGAGTGGCGCGAGCTGACGCAGGAGGAAATCGACGCGCTGCACAGGCTGTAACCGGCGATTCTGATGACACATTTTTAAGGAATATCGAATTCCAGATAGTATTGTTTTATATGCGCGAAGCGAAGAAGGGAGTTTGAGGGATGAAATCCCTCAAGCGGGTTTGGCACCGAAGCCGAGCGCGTCCGGTGGACGCATTGAGTGAGGCGGAGCGTGGGAAAACGCAAGGAGCAATGGAACATTGCGACTATGCGGGCTTTCCGGACCGGCAGCCCAACGTACCTGTGCGCGCAGAACAAGCATATCGACGAGCGGAAGAGGTGACAGGATGAAGAGCGATCTGACCTGCCCGGTAGAGATTACCAAGGTTAGTGTGAGCCGGGAAAAAGAGGATACCAAAGGGCGTGAGCAGATTGTCTGCCACATTGAGTTTTTCAATCTGTCTGAAAAGGTGATTGACAGCCTGCAGATGAACATCATCTGCTTTGACGCGGAGGGCACGCGCCTGGGCGGCAGGCTGGTCCGCGCCGCGGCGGAAGGCGAAGGCCGCGCGCATTTCTCGGGCACATTCATGCCCGATCGCGTGGACGGCGCCGTGCGCGTGAACGCGGCGGTGGAAAAGGTCTGGTTCAAGGACGGCATGCTCTGGCGGCGCGAGGAGCGCAATGTGCGCGAATATACGCCCAACAACCTGCCGGAGGGCCGCGAGCTGGATCGTCTGCGCGCCGTAGCAGGACCGGACGCCGCGGGCTATGCGCGTGAGGACGATATCGTCTGGATGTGCGTGTGCGGCCGCGCGAACCGCACCAGCGACGACGTGTGCCTGCGCTGCGAGCGCAAGCGCGAGGACGTGCTTAAGCAGTATTCCTTTGCCGCGATCGATTCGACCGTGGGCCAGAAGGAGCGCGATCGCCAGAAGAAGACGGAGGATACGCTGCGCCGCTCGAGCGAGGCGACCGTCAAGGAGCAGACCGCCATCCTCAAGAAGAGCAAGAAAAAGCGCCGCGTGATGAGGACGATCATCACGCTGCTGGTGCTGCTGGCCGCGCTGCTCGCTGCGGCGCGCTGGGGCGCGCCCTATGGCGCGAGCCTGTATGCCGAAAAGCTGATGGAGCAGGGCGAGCTGATGGAGGCGAAGGAGATATTCTCTTTCGTTGCCAAGGTCTGGCCGGATGAATATGACGCGGCGGGCCGCGCGGATGAATGTGAAGATCGGATGATCGAGCGATTCATCAAGGCGAACACCGGCGTCGCGCTGGACGAGGCGATGGCGCGCGCAAAAGCGCACACCGGCAGTAATGCGCCTGCGCTCTATGAGCGCTCTGTGCTCGCTCGCGCGCAGCTGGCGATCGACGAAAAGGACACAGATCTGGCGGAGGAACTGCTCGGCGGGATGCCTGAGAGCGCTGCTGCCGAAGAGATGCTCAGTGCGCTGATTTACGATATCGCAGCTGCCGCGCGCGACCGGGTGGATTATCCCGCGGCGATTGCGCGGTTTGAGTCGCTTGGCGATTACAGCGACGCGGCGCAGCAGGTCAATGAATGCATCTATGACTATGGCCGTCAGCTGATGCGTGAGGGCAAGTATCAGCAGGCGCATGAGCAGCTGCTGCTGGTCGCCGACAGGGGCGATGCGATCACGCTGATCCGTCAGTGCCGATATGCCATTGCGCTGGATGCGCAGGAAAACGGCGATTACTTTGCTGCGGCGGATCTGTATGAGTCGCTGGGCGTGTATGAAGAGGCGGAGACGCGCGCCAAGCAGTGCCGCTACACGGCGGGTATGAATGCGCTGGGCGTGGGCGAGCTGGCGCTCGCTGCGCAGCAGCTGCGTCAGGCGGGCGACTATGAGGACGCCTATGCGCGCTTTACCGATGCGGCCATGACCCTGGGCAGCGC
>SVGO01000082.1 GCA_015056305.1 Clostridiales bacterium
CAAGATTTATCCCAACGGCTTTCATGCTGTGCATGATTTCAACATGGAGGCCGAACGCGGGGAATTTATCGTGTTTGTCGGCCCCTCCGGCTGCGGAAAATCCACAACCCTGCGCATGATCGCGGGCCTTGAGGATATCAGCAAGGGCGAATTCCTGATTGAGGGCAGGCTGGCCAATCAGCTTGGCCCGCGCGAAAGGGAAGTAGCGATGGTTTTCCAGAGCTATGCCCTGTATCCGCATATGACGGTCTACGATAACCTTGCTTTCGGATTGTCCCTGCAGGGCGTTGACGAGGACGTCATCGACAGGCGCGTGCAGAAAACGGCGAAAATCCTGGGCCTGACGGAGTATCTGGACCGCATGCCGCGCGCGCTTTCCGGCGGACAGCGCCAGCGCGTGGCGGTTGGCCGCTCCATCATCCGCAAGGTGGGTATCTTCCTGATGGACGAGCCGCTTTCCAATCTGGACGCCAAGCAGCGCGTGACCATGCGCTCGGAGATCACGCAGATTCATCGGGAGACGGGCGCAACGACGATCTACGTCACGCACGATCAGACCGAGGCCATGACCATGGCGGACCGCATCGTGGTGATGAAGGACGGCTATGTGCAGCAGGTCGGCACGCCGCGTGACGTGTATTTCCATCCTGCCAATATGTTTGTCGCCGGCTTTATCGGAGAGCCGCCGATGAATTTCATCCGCTGTGCTGTCAAGGGCGGCTGCGTGTCGCTCGGCGGACGCATGCTTGACCTGAGCGGAAAGCTCGCAGACAAGCTGGAAACGTATGAGGGCAGGGAGATCGTCTTTGGCTTCCGCCCCGAGGCCGCCGAGCTTGCCCCAAATGGGGCAAAGCATACCCTGAGCGGCAGGGTGGAGCTGACGGAAATGCTGGGCGACAATGCCAATGTGTATCTGGATATCGACGGCGACAAGGTCATCGTGAAGGTTTCCCCGCACGAGATTCCGCCGCTGGAAAGCGAGCTTGCGTTTGCCATCCCCGAAGAGAGCATCTATCTGTTTGACGCAGTAACGGAAATGGTGATCTGACAACAGCGGGCACAGCGCCCGGCCTTTGAGATATGCGAATAAGCATTTGACTGTCTCATACAGACGATACCGCAGAGGGTTTCCTCTGCGGTATTTGCTTCAGAGCTTATTTGAGTGCGGCTTTGGTCGGCGGAAGAGTTGTTTTTGATTGTACAGAAACAAGATTGCCGACTGAAACAAGGTGTGGTATAGTGGATGTATTGATATCAGAGCAAAGGGGTTGGGATCATGCCGGGTCTTCTCAATACGAACATCGTGACGCAGATTGGCATTATTGTCAGAGATGTGGAAACAACCAAGCGCAAATTTGCGGCCTTTCTGGGCGTGGAGCCGCCGGAGTGCGTGGACGGCGGTCAGTATGAGGTGACAGGAACGCATTATCATGGAGAGCCTGCGCCGTATGCCAACTGCCTGATGGCATTCTTTGATGCGGGTCCGAATATGCAGATCGAACTTATCCAGCCCAATGGCGTCAGGAGCACCTGGCAGGATCATCTGGATCAGCATGGCGAGGGTGTGCATCACATCGCGTTTCAGATTAAAGATATGAACGGAAAAATCCGTGCATGCGAGCTTGCTGGCATGAAGTGCACGCAGCGAGGAAAATACAATGACGCCAGCGGCGAATATGCGTATATCGATGCAACCGAGGATTTGAAGTGCTTCATTGAGCTTCTTGAAAACGATTAAGCGGCTTGAAAGCGTGTACACAAGCTGCTAAAAATGCCGGAAATACCGCTGGATATCGGAAAAATCCACCGAAGAAAGAGGAAAGTAACGTGTATACGAAACAGGATCTCATCTCTCATCTGCGTGCAATGGGACTCAAACCTGAAGATGCGGTCATGATGCATTCTTCGATGAAAGCGATTGGCGAAGTGGAGGGAGGAGCGGACACAGTGCTCGATGCGCTGATGGAGTATTTTAGGCCTGGTCTGCTCATGCTGCCTACGCATACCTGGGCGCAGATGAATCCGGATTACAACGTCTTTGATCCGGCGACTGAACCGGCATGTGTGGGCATTCTGCCGAATCTGTTTATGAAGCGTCCGGGCGTGGTGCGCTCGCTGCATCCCACGCACAGCATTGCGGCCTATGGTCCGGCTGCGGCAGACTATGTCGCCGGCGAGGAAAACTGCACCACGCCCTGCGCAACGGGCGGCTGCTGGGAGCGCCTGCGCGGCATTGGCGCCAAGATTCTGCTCGTCGGTGTGACGCATGCGCGCAACACATACATTCATGCGGTGGAGGAGTGTCTGGATGTGCCGGAGCGTCTGGCTGAGACGCCGTCCTATTTCACGGTGATCATGCCGGACGGAGCCAAGAAACAAGTCATCCAGTATCGCCACTATAACGTAAATGAACCGCATGTTTCAGAACACTTTGTCAAGCTGCATGACGGCTATCTGGAAACGGGAGCGGCGGTTCATGCGCGTCTGGGTGATGCGCAGTGTCTGCTTTGCGACTGCGAAGGAATCTATCGCACGACGGAGCGCGTGCTTGCCCACGAGATCAATTGCTTCCTGGATCGAGATGAGATCCCCGCGGCGTGGTGGAGGGAATGATTGATCGGGAATTGTAAAATGCATAAAAAACAGAGCGGTTCAGGTGTGAATCGCTCTGTTTGTCGTTTCGGTTATTCTTTGGCAATGGCATCTTCGGCAGCGGCGGTGTCCGCGGCGAAGGCCATCGATTCGAACGAGCTGCCGCCATCCGTGGCTTTGGCGATACGCTTTTTGTATTCGATCGGCGTGATGCCGTAGCGCTTGCGGAAAGCCTTGAGAAAGCTGCTGTAGTCCGAGAAGCCGCTTTCCGTGCAGGCGTCCAGCACAGTTTTGCCCTCGGCAATGGCGAACTGGCAGTGCTGCATGCGCAGGTTGGTCACATAGCTGTGCACGCTCTCCATGGTGTATTCTTTGAATACGCGGGAGAGGTGGCTGCGGCTGACGAATGTGTATTCCGCCAGCTTGCCGACCGTCAGATCAGGGTCGCTGTAATTGGCCTGGATGTATTTGACCGCTTTTTCAACCAGCGCGCTGGTGGCGTTGGGGCGCACCTGATTGTCGTCATGCTCAATCTGCAGGATGATCATCATCAGCTCCGCCAGCTGTGCTTGCAGCATCGTCGTGCGATAGTCCTTGTGCATGGTAGAGGTGCGGTTGATGCGCGTGATCAGGCCGCGGATATCCCAGGCGGATACCGTCTCCGAAGTGAAAATGATGGGCTCCTTGGCGCTGAGAATATCTGGAAATCCGAGGGCTTCGGCAGTGGAGCGCCACAGACCTTCGTCTACTTTTAGGAGAAGGCGCTCGGAGACGTCCGCCCCGACGTCGAATTTGCCGGAATGAAAGACCTCGTCCGGGAAGATGATCAGCTCGCCTGTGTGCAGATGATACAGGCTGCCGTTGACGGAGTAGAGTACCTCGCCGCTGATGGGAAGAATGGCTTCGTAGTATGGGTGGG
Organism: Clostridiales bacterium; assembly: GCA_015056305.1. Taxonomy (GTDB): domain Bacteria; phylum Bacillota; class Clostridia; order Christensenellales; family Aristaeellaceae; genus Ventricola. The sequence continues at coordinate 3,512 of SVGO01000082.1, forward strand.
AATGTAGAACGGACTCCGTGTTGGTTTTGTTGGTGTACCAGGTGACGTCAACCTGATCCGCGCATAGACGCTCCCGCGCCATTTCTTCAGTCATGAGGTAATCTGTGATGTGGTTGAATTTTCGGATCATATCGCAAACCTCCGGACACGCGCAGGGAGAGTAGTGCACAGTTTCTTGTATACATTATAGCATAATTAGCACAAATTGCAATGTTTCTGCGACAAAAAACCGAGCCGCCGGGCGTGGATGCTTGGTATCATGATGTCAAAGAATGCCGGGTATAGGGGATATAATGCCCGATTTGCAGCAAAAATCTCAGAAATCAGCCTATATTTTCACAGGTTTTGTTTTTGTACAATCTCTTGCATAAATATGCAGGACGCATGATTTATATTCCCGTGAAAGGCTTAATGTATGAAGAGCACATACGAATATTATGAGGCGACCATGGTGCACGACGACGACACCATCCGCCTGATGTTCAAAACCGAGTATTACACCTATGAGAAGATCCGTCTTCTGCTGCGCTATGTGCTGGCGATTGTGCTGGTGGCGGCGGCGCTGATCGGCGGTCTGCCGACGATTCCGCAGGCGCTGTGCCTGGCGTTCGGCGCGTGGTTGTTTGTCACGCCGGATTTTCCCAGCAAGGTGAGGGCAGAGGGCGTCATCGAGATGCGCCATGGACAAAAGAGCAGCGTGACGCTGACCTTTGACGGCAGACAGATCGGCATCGGAAACGGCGCGTCTATCCCGTATACGGCGGTAGATAAGCTGATCGAGGACGGACGCTTCTACTATATCTTCCGCGATAAGCAGACGGCCGTGATGGTGCCCAAGGGCGGCGTCACGGTGGGCAATCCCGAAACGTTCCGCGCTTATATCGAGGAAAAGACGGGGAAGCAATTCGAAACCAACAAGAGCCTGATGAACATGAACCTCAAGGACCTGATCGCCATGGTCCGCTACGAACTCGCGCAGAAGAAAAACAGAAAAAAATAATGCGCGGATTCTTCACTTTGTCTTGCGGCGGCTGATAAGCCGGCGTAAAATAAAAAAATGGAGGTACTCCTACCATGACCAAGAAGATTGCTGCGATTCTGTTCGCCGCGCTCCTGCTCGTTCTGTCCTGCTCCGCGCTGGCTGACGAGACCTTCAACCTCAAGCTCGGCCACAACCTGGCTGAGGACCACGCGGTGCACATCTCCCTGACCGCGCTGGCTGCTGATGTCGCTGAGAAGTCCGGCGGCACCATCAACATCCAGATCTTCCCGAACGGCACCCTCGGCTCCGAGGCTGACATGATCTCCCAGGTCCAGTTCGGTATGCTGGACATGGCGAAGGTTTCCGCCTCCACCCTGGGCAACTACAACAAGCTCTACAACGCTTACTCTGTGCCGTACGTCTTTGACAATCAGGAGCACTACTACTCCGTCATGGACGGCGAGATCGCCAATGAACTCTACATGGCCACCGAAGCTGACGGCTTCATCGGCCTGACCTGGCTGGACTCCGGCTCCCGCTCCTTCTACACCAAGGACAAGGCCATCCGCGTGCCGGCTGACCTCAAGGGCCTGAAGATCCGCACCATGGACTCCCAGATGGCCATCGACATGATGAACAACCTGGGCGGCTCCGCGACCGTTATGGGCTACTCCGACATCTACACCGGCCTGCAGCAGGGCGTCATCGACGGCGCTGAGAACAACGTGACCGCGCTGCGCGACCACGGCGACGTCGCCAAGTTCTACTCCTTCGACGAGCACACCCGCATCCCGGATATCGTCGTTCTGTCCGCTGACGTCTGGAACCGCATGTCCGACGCCCAGAAGGAAACCCTGAAGGCCTGCGCCGCTGCCGCGACCGACGAGTACAAGACCGCTTGGAAGGCGTTCGAGGATGAGGTTCTCGCCGCTGCTGTTGCTAACAACGGCGTCGAGCTCGTTCGCGACGTGGATATCGCTGCCTTCCAGGAGGCCGTTGCGCCGATCTATGACAACCTGAAGGCCACCGAGCCGGACGTCTACGCGATCGTCGAGAAGATCCGCGCTGCCGCCGCTCAGTAAGCTGAATATTCTAGACTTGTCTGAATGAGTCGATCAGGGGGCAGTCCTGAAAGCCTCCCGGCTTTCGGGGCTGCCCCTTCTTATATCGACCGTGATCTGACTAGAGAGAATCGAGGAGATACACCGTGAAAAAGTTCAACGATATGCTGGATAAGGTGATGCGCTTCATCATGGCCGTCGCCATGTTCGCCCTGCTTGCGGGCGGCACCTGGCAGATCTTCACCCGCTGGATCCTCAAGGATCCCTCCACCGTCACCGACGAGTTCCTGCGCTACGTGCTCATCTGGGCGGCCATGATCGGCTCTGCCTACTGCTTCTATCGCGACGAGCATCTGTGCTTCGACCTGTTCAAAACCAAGGCCAAGGGCAAGGCCGGTCTGGCGCTGGCCATTGTCATCGAGGCCCTGGTTCTGGCGTTCATCGCCTATGTCTTCGTCTACGGCGGCTGGAATCTGACCATGAAGGCGACCAACCGCTCTTCTGTTATGCAGATTCCCTTCCGTGTGCTGTACTCCATCCTGCCGATTTCCGGTGTGTTTATCGTGCTGGGACGTATTGTGAGATTCGTCGACGTGAATCTCCTGAAGAAAGGATGAGTGAAGCATGGTTGTTCAGTCTACTTTGATTCTGTTCGGTTCCTTCTTCGCCATGCTGCTGGCCGGCGTGCCGATCTCTGCCGGCATCGGTCTGGCGTCGATCGTGACCGCCTTCTCCACTGGCATTCCGGCGGATAAGTTCGCGCAGGTTGCGGCGCAGCGCTGCTTCTCCGGCGTGGACTCTTTCTCCCTGCTGGCGCTGCCGTTCTTCTCCCTGGGCGGCAACATCATGAACAAGGGCGGCATCGCCAAGCGCCTGATCCGCATGGCCCGCATCTTCGTGGGCAAGATCCCGGGCTATCTGGCTGCCACCAACGTTCTGGCGAACATGTTCTTCGGCGCTGTTTCCGGTTCTTCCGTTGCGGCTGCGTCCGCGATGGGCTCCATCCTCGCTCCGCTGGAGGAGGAAGAGGGCTATGATCCGAACTTCTCCGCTGCGGTCAACATCTGTTCTGCGCCGACCGGCATCCTGATCCCGCCGTCCGGTCCGCTGATTCTTTATTCCATCACCGCCGGCGGCGTCTCCGTCGCTGCGCTGTTCATGGGCGGCTATCTGCCGGGCCTGCTGATGGGTCTGGCCGTTGCGATCCTGGCGATCTTCATCGCCAAGAAGAAGGGCTACAAGGCTTCCTCCGTCGCAGAAACCGACTCCAAGGCGAAGATTATCTGGGACGCCGTTCCGGCGCTCCTGGCGGTCGTCATCGTCATGGGCGGCATCCTGGGCGGCATCTTCACCGCGACCGAGGCTGGCGTCGTGCTGTGCCTGTACTGCCTGGTGCTCTCCATTGTCTATAAGGAGATCACCTGGTCTTCCTTCTACAATCTGCTTGCCGACACCATGAAGGGCTCTGCGACGATCCTGTTCCTGATCGCGGCGTCCTCCATCATGTCCTATGTCATGTCCTTCACCGGCATCCCGGCTGCCATCAGCCAGGCGCTGATGAGCATCTCCAGCAATAAGTTCATCATCCTGCTGATCATGAACATCTTCCTGGCGGTCATGGGCATGTTCCTGGATCTGACCCCGGCCGTTCTGATCTTCACGCCGATCTTCCTGCCGATCGCCCGCAGCATTGGCATGAGCGACGTGCAGTTCGGTATCATGCTCATCATGAACATGGGCCTGGGCAACGTCACCCCGCCGGTCGGCTCCGTGCTGTTCGTCGGCTGCGGCGTGGCGAAGGTTTCTATCGCTGGCGTCACCAAGTACATCATCCCGCTGTTCGTGGCGATGTTCGTTGCGCTGATGATGGTCACCTATATCCCGGCCATCTCTCTGTGCGTGCCGTACTTCTGCGGTCTCGTGCCGAGTATGTGGTAAAACTTGCCGGTATTTGAATTCTGACTACGAGCGAGAACCTATCCTCCCAACATGGCAGCGGTGCATCGCAGTGATCTGCACACCGTGGTGCGCCGCTGCCCTTTTTGGACGAAACAACATTGTATGATTATACTGCGATAGGAGAATAGAAACCTATGGATATCTGCTCGCGTTATCTTGGCATGGAGACCCTGGACCGCGCGTATCTGGTGCATACCAACTGCGCGGATATCAAGGTGATCTTCGTTACCGATGAGATTGTCCGCGTGCGCGTCTCCTTTGACAAGGAGATGGCCGAGGAGTCTTATGTGCTGATGACCACCGCGTGGGAAGACCGCATGGACAGCCTGTTCGCCGGTGAGCGTACCCGCGTTGAGGCTGTTGTGCCGGCCGTCACCGAGGATGAGAAGGCGCTGGTCTTTGCCGGCGAGAAGGCGAAGCTCGTCATCGAGAAGGAGCCGCTGTGCCTGAAGCTCTACAACGCCGAAGGCACCGAGCTCTACAGCAGCGTGCCGGGCAGCCCGTTCACCCTGGATGGCAACAAGCGCGTGACTGCGCGCAGCCGCATGAAGGAGGAGGACTGCTTCTACGGCTTTGGCGAAAAGACCGGTCTGCTCAACAAGAACAAGGAGTTCCTGCGTGAGCGCGCCACCGACGCCATGGGCTACGACGCGGAGAAGATGGATACGCTTTACAAGCATATCCCGTTCTATATCCGCCTGGACCGTGAGACCCAGAAGGCCGTCGGCGTGTTCTATCACAATCTCTACGAGTCCGTGTTCAACATGGGCTGCGAGAAGAGCAACTACTGGCCGCGCTACACCTACTGGCAGGCGGATGGCGGCGACATCGATATGTTCTTCCTGTGTGGCGATACGATCCCGAAGATCGTGGATAACTACACCAAGCTGACCGGCCGTCCGATGCTCTTCCCGAAGCGCGCCTACGGCTATCAGGGCAGCTCCATGTATTATCCGGAGCTGGACAAGGACAGCGACGACGCCGTGATCGGCTTTGTCGACACCGTCCATGAGGAAGGCTTCCCGATCGACGGCTTCCATCTGTCCTCCGGCTACACCAGCTATAACAACAAGCGCTGCGTGTTCACCTGGAATACCACCCGCTTCAAGGATCCCAAGGCCTACTTCGCCGCGATGAACGAGCGCCATGCGCAGAACGTCCCGAATATCAAGCCGGGCATTCTCGAGGTGCATCCGTGGTTCAAGGAGTTCGAGGAGAAGGATGTCTTCGTCAAGGACAGCAAGGATCAGAGCAAGTACGCTGCCGGCATGTGGTGGGGCGGCGTGGGCGCATTCTGGGATTTCACCAAGCCGAGCGCCCGTGATGCCTGGAAGGAGTATGTGAAGAAGGCCCTCATCGAGGTTGGCACCAACTCCATCTGGAACGACAACTGCGAATACGATTCTCTGCTGGACACCGAGAGCGTCTGCGATTTCGAGGGCAAGGGCGGCACCATTGCGCAGCTCAAGCCGAACATGTGCAACATCATGTGCAAGATGAGCAACGACGCCGTCACCGAGAATGATCCCAACGCCCGTCCGTACTCCGTCTGCCGCTCTGGCAGCTCCGGCATCCAGCGCTATGCCCAGACCTGGTGCGGCGACAACTACACCAGCTGGAAGAGCCTGAAGTACAACATCCCGATCATCACCGGCATGGGTCTGTCCGGCCAGCCGAATGAGGGCGCGGACATCGGCGGCTTCGCGGGTCCGGCTCCGGAAGAAGAGCTGTTCGTCCGCTGGGTGCAGCAGGGCATCTTCCAGGCCCGCTTCTCCATCCACTCCGCCTCCAACGACAACACCGTTACCGAGCCGTGGATGTTCAAGGACAGCGCGGACCTCATCCGTGACGCCATCAACTTCCGTTATCGCCTCACGCCGTATCTGTACTCCGCCGCCTACGAGGCGACGAAGACGGGCGCGCCGATCATGCGTGCGCTGGTGTACGAATTCCAGAACGACGAGAACGTGTACGACACGAGCTTCGATTACATGTTCGGTCGTGATATCCTCGTGGCCAACGTCCTGGAGAAGGGTGCCAAGACCCGCAGCGTGTACCTGCCCAAGGGCACCAAGTGGTATCGCTGGGACAAGAACTTCGAGTGCTATGAGGGCGGACAGACCATCGAGTTCCCGGTCGATATGACGAGCATCCCGATGTTCCTGCGCGAGGGCGCGATTGTGCCGATGGCCACCAACAAGTTCATGAGCATGGAAGGCGACCATATGACCGGCCTGCACGTGACCGTGGTTCCGGGCGAGCGCACCTACGAGCTCTACGAGGACGACGGCATCACCAATGCCTACAAGAATGGCGGCTATCGCAAGACCACCATTTCCATGACCGGCAGCAGCGTCGTGAAGATGCACTTCACCTCCGAGGGCGACTATGCCGATACGGTTGAGAATGTGACCGTGGAGATGGTGAAGAAGGAGCGCAGTCCGTTCTGGGTTGCGCTGGGTGATGCGAAGCTGGAGCACTACCTCAACCGCAAGAAGTTCGAGGCGGCACAGTCCGGCTGGTATTACAGCCAGAGCAAGCGCGCCGTGCTGGTGAAGTATCCGAACCCGAAGAAGGAAACCACGCTGACTGTGTCCTTCGAGGATTTCGATCTGATCGGCATGTAATGACATATTCAAACTGAAAAATAGGTTCCTCACTATTTGGATGGGAACAGGCTGCAGAATTAGGCGCTGCAGCCTGTTCTTTTTGCGAAAACAAAGACCGCAACAAAGAAGAAGCCGCATTTGATTTGCGATGAGATATCTTCGTGAGATCTGTTCGATCTTTACTTTTTGCTCCAAATCGTATATGATAAATACAATGATTGTACGTCAAATAACATCATTTGGAGAATATGAGAATGAAAGAAGAAATGAAAGAGATCCTGGGTACGCTTCTTGCCGGAAGAGCCTATGTTTTTTCGGTGTTCCATAAGCTGCTGGGCAGTGAACCGACGAAGGAACTGCTCGAGGCTGTAGCTAGCAGCGAAAGCCTTGAGGCGATCGCCTTGTTTGAAAGCGACAGTGAGGCTGCCGCGATACTCAAAGAAGTGCTCGCTTCCTGTGGCGATCTGGATGTTGACGCAGCGAAAATGGAATATACCCGTTTGTTCCTTGGCCCGGACAAGCTGATCGCCCCGCCGTGGGAATCCTGCTATACGGCAAAGGAACGTGCGCTGTTTCAGGAATCGACGCTTCAGGTGCGCAGTTGGTATCAGCAGTACAGCTATGTGCCGGCGGGCTACCCCAGCCATCCGGATGATCACATCAGCCTGATGATGCACTTCCTCGCGCTGACGACTGAGCGCGCAGCTGCGTGTCTGAAGGATGATCTGCTGTGCGGCTGCCGCAGCCTGCTGGAAGGGCAGAAGCTTTTTGAAAAGAATCACGTTCTGAATTGGATAGATGCCTACTGCACGGATATGGACAAATCTGAAACGAAACTGCTCTATCCGAAGCTTGTGCGCGCGATGGCGGAGTTTGTTGCATACGACCAGCAGGCGATTGATGAGCTGCTGAGTGTCTTGGTTTGATTCATAGATAAAATTCGATTTGTTATAAAACCTCTCGTATAACGCAAGAAATGTGTTGTCTGCGAGAGGTTTATTATGTATACTGTATACAGCGTGATATGAAATTCACAAGAATAAGGAGAAAGTGAGAGGAAAACAACATGGCACTGATTCAAAACGTGCTCGATACCATGGTCAGCCGCAGGAACTTCCTGAAGGGTTCTGCCGCTGCAATCGGTACCGCCAGCTTCGCGCTGAATGCGACCGCTATCGCCGAGAGCAATACGCTCAAGGCGACCGGTGAAGAGACCATCCCGGCTGCTGCCGAACCCATCGTGGGCGAGGACGGCGGCAAGTGGGTTGCGGCTCCCTGCTGGCACAACTGCGGCGGTAAGTGTCTGGTGAAGGCCTATGTGAAGGATGGCGTCATCCTTCGTCAGAAGACCGACGATTACAACACCGATGACGAGTATAACCGTCAGCAGCGCTCCTGTCTGCGCGGCTTCTCCCAGCAGTATCAGGCGCGCGGCCTGGATCGCCTCAAGTATCCGATGAAGCGCAAGAACTGGACGCCGGGCAACCCGAACGGCCAGCTTCGCGGCATCGACGAGTGGGAGCGCATCTCCTGGGACGAGGCGGCTCAGTACATTGCCGACGAGATCAAGCGCGTCAATGAAACCTACGGTGACAACGCCATCCTGTGCAATGGCGCGGGCACCGATGTCCTCAACAAGATGAACATCAACTACCTCAGCGCCTGGCGTACGGGCTCCTGGGGCGGCTGGTTCGCGCCGGGCGTGCTCGGCTGGGGCGACGCCTGCTATGACTACAACTGCAACAACGACCGCATGGACATGTTCAACTGTGAATATGTCGTGGCCTTCGGCTACAATCCGGCCTGGTCTTCTCTGGGCAACGCGACCAACTACGCCAAGGCGTGGAAGGAAGCGGGTACCAAGTTCATCCTCTTTGACCCGATCTACACCGACACCGCGTCCATTCTGGATGCGCAGTGGGTGCCGATCCGTCCAGGCACGGATATGGCCGCCATGCTCGCCATGGCGTATGTCATGCTCGAGGAGGACAAGGACGGCAGCCTGATCGATTGGGACTTCCTCAATAAGTGCTGCGTGGGCTTCGACGCCGAGCATATGCCGGCGGACGCGAAGACCAATGAGAACTTCTTCGGCTATCTCAAGGGCGAATACGACGGCGTCGCCAAGACTCCGGAATGGGCCGAGGAGATCACCGGCGTGAAGGCTGAGACCCTGCGTCAGGTTGCGCGTGTCCTGGGTAAGGACAACAAGGTTGCGCTCCTGTCCAGCTGGGCCTCCGCCCGCAACTACAACACCGAGCAGCTGCCGCAGCTGGCTATCTGCCTGGGCGCGATGGGCGGCCATATCGGCAAGAGCGGCCACTGCACCGGCCCGACTGCCTGGAACCACACCAATAACTTCGGTCCGCGCCTGATCCGCGTGGGC
>SVGO01000001.1 GCA_015056305.1 Clostridiales bacterium
CGATGGCCGAATTGCCGCTGGTCGTGCGCGTATGGCGGATCGCGGTGCGGATGCGCGCCAGCAGCTCGGATGTGCCGAACGGCTTGGTGATGTAATCGTCCGCGCCGGCGTCCAGCACGCGGACTTTCTCCCGCTCGTCCGTGCGGGCGGAGACGACGACCACCGGCATCAGCGACCACTTGCGCAGATCCTCCAGCACCTCCATGCCGTCCATATCCGGCAGGCCCAGATCCAGGATCACCACATCCGGGCAATGCGACGCCAGCATGCTGATCGCTTCCCGTCCGGTACCCACGCTCAGCGCTTCGTAGCCGTTCGCTTCCAGAACGCGACGGATAAAATTGCAGATTGCACGATCATCCTCGACAATGAGAACCTTACCCTTGACCGCCATTTTTCTTTTCCTCCTCTGTTGGCAATACAAAACGCACGCGTGCGCCGCCCTCCGGCCTGTTCTGTGCGTACATGTCGCCGCCATGCGCTTTCACAATGCTCATGCAGGCCGAAAGGCCAATGCCCATGCTGCGCCGTCCGTCCGCGTTCTTTTCCTTCGCATGCGGAAACAGCTCCTCAAACAGCTTGGGCAGAATATCCTCATCGATGCCCTTGCCGTTGTCCTCCACGCAGAACTGCACCTGGTTTTCTTCGATGCGCGAAATGCTGATTCTGATCTCCGTCGCGCCTTCTGCGTGAATGACCACGTTCTCCATCAGATTGACCAGCACCTGCTCGATCAGCGTCGCATCCATCGGAATCATCAGCATCTCGTCCGGCAATTTTACGTGCACCGGCATCTTCCGGTTTTTCCTGAATTTCCCCACAGCCTCGGCGATGATCTCCTCTGCGACCTCCGGCGACTTTTTGAGCTGAACAACGCCGTCCTTGATCCGCGTGATGGATAGAATATTCTCCACCAGCCGGACCAGCCACTGCGCGTCCTCGCGCACATGCTCGACGAGTTCCTTTTTTTCTTCATCGCTGAGCAGATCATACTGCTCCAGCATGACGTTTGACGAACCGATAATGCCCGTCAGCGGCGTGCGCAGATCGTGTGATACGCTGCGCAGCAGATTCGCCTTCATCTTCTCCCGCTCCACCTCAGCTTCGATGCGGCCCTGCCGCTTGACCTGCTCGGTAAGCATGCCGACGACCAGCGAAACCGCGAACATCGTCAAAAACGTGAACGGATATCCCGTGATGGCGAAATTGAATTCAAAGTATGGATAAGTGAATGCGTAGTTGACGCCGAAAACGGACGCCACCGTGGCAAACAGACCGTAGAAATAGCCGTCCGTGAATCTGGCCGTGAGCAGCACCGCCAGCACGAAAACAAGCGGCACCGCACTGTCGCTGTCGCCAATCATATTCAGCATCGCGCAAAACAGCGCCGCAGCGCCCAACAGCACAAGCGTGATTGCCATATCCCGCGCAAATTCTCTCTTCGTCTGCCTGCGCGGAATCATCGCGTCCCGCAGCCAGGAGAGCCACTTTTTCATCATTCGCAGCAGCCTCCGATCTTAAAAGCCATTATAGCATATCCTCTTATCAAATTCGCGTTAAGATTCTCTCCTCCGGTTAAACGCCTATATCGTGTTACAAAAATGTAACAAACCTTCGCTTTGCATTTTCCTCCCGCCGTGCTATAATCACCTCTGTTCGTTTTTTGAACGTCAGACCATTTGCATTCAAAGGAGTATTTTCCGGTGCCTCTGATTATCTGCACTGTATTTTTTGCCGCATTGTTCATCGTCGAGGGGGCCTGGTATCTGGCCGGCATCGCCGCGAAGGAGCGCGAACTCGACCGCTTCCAGGCCGTCGAGCATCCCCGCCGCATGACCAGCGATCTCTATCTGGATATGCTGGGTTAAATTTCCCGCATCCATGAGTTCCCCTTGACTTCCCGCCGCAATTCAGATATACTGAACTGGCATTCATCCTCACCCGCCGGTGTGATGGAATGGCAGACGTGACGGATTCAAAATCCGTTGGGGAGACCCGTGTGGGTTCGAGTCCCACCACCGGCACCATTTGAGAAATCCAGCAATCGCTGGATTTCTTCTTTTTTCTATCTATTGTTTGGTTTTTCTTTTTTATCCCTTTGGATTATTGTACAGACAAGTGGAGAAAAATGCAACACAATGGAGCACAATGCAACAGGCAATGCAACAGAAAAAGCGCCCCGCCAGCACAAAGCCAGCAGGGCGCAATTTTTATTTTGTTTCGTTGTGGCCAGCGTGCGCCACATCAAGGATCGTCTGAATCAGCGGAACATTCAGGCCGAGCAGATTCAGATTTTCCAGCAGGCTGACCAGCTCCGTCGCAATGACGTAGGTCATCGCTGCGGTGCTGATACCCTCCATGCCCAGCGGCGTGCCGGTGTAGATGCACACCAGAACGATAAGCCACTCAGCGCCCTTCTTGATGATGCCCTCAAGCATCACACGGCTGGACACCTTTCCGCTCTCGCTCTTCTGGCTCTTGCCCAGCACGGCGCATGCGAGGCCGGTAAGAATGTCAGCCGCCTGCACGATCAGAACAGCCTGACCCAGCGCAGGCAGGCCAGTCCAGAAGCTGATGGCCAGACCGACGAGCGCGCCGATCCAGCCAAAGATATCTGTGAGAAAATCCACCAACCAATCCATAATTGTGTGAAAGAGTTTCATCTGCATTCTTTTCTCCTTGTTCTTAGTCCACGCTCCCGATCAGCACGCGCCAATCACCGATAGGTTCAAAGTGATTGCCAGCCGAATCAATAATCGTAATCTTCGTATTGTTGGGATCCGTACCTGTATTGTTGGGGACGACGTCGATATCGTTGGGAGCAGTCTGATCCAGAACAGCGATATACCGATGTTGGCCCAGCAGGTGCCAGCCACCATCCAGCGGAGTCTCGACCACACAGCCGGAGACAGAACTGGAATGAATCACCGTCCCCTTGTCCGTCACCAGACCAACGTGATGGATGTCTTCACCGCTGCGTTTGAACGCCAGCATGCCGCCGCGCGCACCTTCGATCCCCTCCTGCCGCCAGACCAGATGGCGGTACTTGCCGGATCTGTCAATGCTGCGCCACAGCCAGTTCGTGCCCTCGCAGCGATAATCCGTCACGCCGCCAGCGCTGCGCTTGATCACATCGCGGATCAGCGCAATGCAGTCCATTTCTTTGTACGCAGTACCGAGACGCGCCTGCGCGGATCGAATCGCATCATGCGCCTTGATCACCCGTTCCACCTCCCTTACACAACACCCACCAGAACAGTAACGTAATCAAAAAAGCTTCTTCATCAAATCTCACCCGCCTCTCTCTTCCTGCGCGCCATGTCCGTGACAATCAGCAACTTCGCATCGTCCACCATGTCTTTGACCAGCTTCGTGCGCTCGTCATCGTCCATCTTGCTCCATGCCTTGCTCTGATTGCCGTAGCGTGCCTTGTCTTCCATAACCAGCCGCAGGCCGGGGAAGTCAACATCGTTACTCTTCGCATCTCTGTAGGGTCGGCCGCCATCGCCGTTGAACAACAGGTCACCATGCTGCGCGTTCACGCTGCGCTTTTCATCATCCGTCAGATCCATGATGATCGCCGCATCGCCGTAGTGCATTGCCTGCGCTTCTGTCTTGTTCAGCTTCAGCTCAGACTTGTTTGCTCCAATCAGGTCCGTCGGCAGGAAATTGCCCTCGCCCGTGCGATAAGCAAGATCCAGCAGTTCAACAAGCGCCTCATCGTTCTTCTCGCCGATGGTCGCCGTCGGGGTAAGGAAGCTGTCCAGCATCTGCATCACAGCATTGCCATGCTCGCCTTCCGGATTCCAGTAGCCATTCTGCAGCTGCTCGTCGCCCGTGATGTCCGTTTTAATAGGAAGCATCTGACGCAGCAGCGGCCAGCTCTGTACCATGTTCTGCTTAAGGGATGCCCAGATTGCATTGGAATCGCTGGTGTCGCGCACATAAGGATCTGTCGCTTTCGCCACAGCACGCACCCAAGAGGGCGTGAGGCGGTTCACAAGCGAATTGGCAGAAGTCTGGATGAAGCGCTCGGCAATACCCGTCGCATCGCCATAGCCGCGGAATACGTCATTGAAAGCGGAGAGCATCGAGCTGTTGAACATCTCGTTCCAGGTGCTGGAAAGAACACCCTTGGTCAGCGCTTCCACAACATCCGCATTGCCCGTCGCATCTGCCAGATCCTTGACCAGATTCGCACCGATCACCAGACCGCCGGCACCCGGCAGCGCCCAATCAATCTCATGCTTCTTGCCGCCGATCTCAAGGTACATGCCGTACGGATCGCCAAGCGCCTTGCGAACGCCGCGCACCTTCTCATCCTCTTCTTCACCATAACCAAACTTGAGCGCGCCTGCGCTTGCCAGCGCACAGCCGGCAGCTACAAGGCCCGTGCCCGTCAGGCCGCGGCCCACGTTCATAACAAAACGGCGCTGGTCGAATCCCGCGCCGTTATTGTATTTCATGTCCCACAGGCCATCCTTAATCAGCGACTTCGCCAGACCGACCGGGCTGTAATCCAGAAGACGCGCCGCAATATTTGTCGGGGTCTTCACGAACGGAATCACCATGTTGGCAACCGTTCCCCAGAAGGGGGATTCCTGCAGCTGGGCAATGGCCTTGCTGATTGTGCCATCTTCCTGGAAGACGCGCTTGGTTGCGCGCATCGTCGCTTCCTCGTGCATCTCTTCGGCAGTCATTTCACGCAGCACGCCGCCCTCATTCACCTTCATGCCCAGACGCTTGATGATCGCCAGCTCTTCGGCATAGCACTTCTCATAGAAGGGCCGGTCACCGATCTGCATCGCAAAGTCAACCATCGTCTTTCCGGCTTCAAGCATATCATTCTGGAACGTCCTGCCGCGGCCAGCCTGATTGATATCGTACTTTCGGCCGTGGCCTGTGTCCGTGTGCGTAATGAAATAGTCCTCAAAGGTCTGCGCAGCTTCACTCTTGAAGGCTTCCTTGCCCTGTGCACGCTCCTGCTTGTTGGCAATCGAAGTCGTGCGCGTGCCGGTCTGCTTAGAAACTGCCTTATCAACCAGCGTTCCGAGCGCCGTGGACAAGGATTCAAGCGGATTCATCAGGACGTTGGACGCCACGTTGCGCACCCACGTTGCCGGGGAAGACAGCATATTGGCATACGTCCAAGATCTGAACTTCTCCATGAAGCTCGCCGGCGTGATGTTCGCCTGAGCGTCATATACGCGGCTCAGCGCAATCTTGCCTTCTCTGGTCTTGGGGATGTCATTCTCCACGCCGCCCTGTGCAATCACTTCGCTCATCTGGCCGGCAATGTAATTCAGGTCAGCTTCGGTCACAACCGCATAGCCTTCCTTCATGAATTCCAGCTGCTGGCAAAGCGTCAGCAGACCGCTGCCGCGTACGCCTTCAGGCGTTGCGATGATCGCGGAGAGCATCCTCTGCTTGAGCGTAGCATGCGCGTAGTCGCTGGGAAGCGCCGTGCTCATCAGACCATACTTCTTCGCCAGCTCCATCTGCGCAGCATTGAGCGGAAGTCCCCACGGATTGTTGCGGCTCGTCTCACCGTCCAGCTTGTCCAGTCTGTTCTTGAGTGTATCGGCCGCATCGTAAATATCCTGAATGTATTGCGGCACAAAATGAATCATACCCGTATCTTCGACAGGGCCAGGACCAATGGATTCTTGTACGCCATCTGCATCAGCTGCAAGCTGTGGACCATCAAATGCTTCATCTGCGAGCCATCCATCCTTGTTGTCAAGCATGGTCTCCTGAAGCGCCGCACCATCAGGTGCGGATTCTTCACCCGTCCACGCAATGCCCGGCGTTGTGTTCTCTGGCAGAATCTGACCGTCAAACTCTTCATCGGCCAGCGGGGTATCATCCATAAAGGTCTCTTGAAGCGCAGAGCCTTCAGGTGCAGATTCGTTTCCGGTCCATGCAGTAGACGGCCCACCATTCCTTTTGCTTGCCGATCCTGCCGCATTCCCGCCAACATTCCCGCTTCCAGATCCGGAATAACCGCCCGTTCCGCTTCCCTGGCCAGCTGCACCAGTACCATCGCCATTGCCAGAACCCGCCGAAGTATTGCCCGTAGTACCACCAGCATTACCCGAAGCCGGTTTACCCTTCGGCGCTTCGTTGCCAATCGGGATATACTTGGTCGCATCCGTGTTCTTCTTCTTGGTATTGTACTGCTGCGCTTTGCGAATCGCTTCTGCCATCGCGCCTTCCGGCGTGAGGCGAAGACCGATCTTCAGGCTCTGAAGCGCGCGGCCCTGCTCCGTGGATTCTTCCAGCATGCGCATGGCCAGCATCGCCGCCGTCACGCTGTCACTGTTCCTCGTCGCATCTGCCATCGCTACAAAGGCAAGGGCATTATCATCCGCGGTATAGCTCTTCTTCTCTTTGTTCATGAGCATGGCAACTGTCGCATCGAGGCCGTCCCGGTCAAGCCGCTCCGTCGCTCTCTTCACCTGGTCGCGGTTGGTATCGCGCTCATATTCGCTGTCCTTCACTAGTTCCTTTACATGATCTTCAATGAAGTCCGCGCGCTGCATGGTGTTGTTGCCGAACTGACGGATACCGATGGATTTTTGCACGCTACTTTGCATAGACTGATTCTTGACACCGGTTCCGCTTTGCGGTACACTAGTGTTAGAAGAGGGCGTCGCTTCCGACCTGCCCCGGCTACCGTCCGGGGATCGGAGCTGAGCGTCCTTTTTTTCTTTTGTCTTTCGCGCATACAGCTGATAAACCCAACCACCATCGTCGCGCTCTTTCAGGTCGAGCCACAGCGTCATCGGCTTGTCACCATTCTCGTCACGATACACAAAATCATTGGAGAAGTAGTGCCACTCTTTCACGCCTTCATGCGTCGGAGATACCTTGCCGCTTTCCGCTTCATTGTCAACCTGTGTCACTTCACGCGCCATATCATGCAGATCGTCTGCCAGATTCAGCGTGATTGTTCGGTCTCCCGAAGAGCCATTTTTGCTGTGAACAACCTTGCCCAGATCAGTCTTAACCTGATTCGTCGGATCATAGTCCGGATCAAAATTAGCGGTGATCTTGCGGCTCTGGCCATCCATACCGATAACATCCAGCTCAATGGGATCTTTACTCCATACATTCTGCCACAGATCAACCAGACGGTTAATCTTTACGCTCTTTGGTGTATCCGGCGCGAAGTTGGATTCGTAGATACCCTTGCCATCATCCGTCCTTCCAACAAGCGAATACTGCAGCTGCGTCTGCTCGACCGGTCGATTGTCCGTGTCATTCGTCAGCTCACTCATCGCTGCCGTCGGATCGCTGCCCGTCTCGCCTTCCTTGATCTTGGCCGATTTGCGCAGCGCCTGCTCCATCAGGTCGTGTGCCTTCTGAATTGCGTCATACTGTGCGCGTGCTTCAGGGCCGGCCTTTTTTGCTTTTTGGCGATTCAGGAACGTGCGAAGCTTCATGTACACGCGCTTGACAAAACTGCGCTTGCCGCTTTCAATCAACTGCTCAAAGAACACTTCGTCGCCGCCGATCACCGTCTCCGTCGCCGCGGCTACCAGCTCGGCGTCAAGCTCGCTTTCGCTCAGCGTCACGCCATGCTTGCTGTATTCCTCGCGGATATCCTCACGGTCTCGCTCGGTCGCCGTTTCATCTCCGGCATACGCCGCTTCAAGCACAGCCTGCTTGTACTCCTCGTAGCCCTTCGACTTCTCAATGAAGTGCGTCAGTTCATGGAGCACAACCACCCTGCGCAGTTCACCTGCACCCAGCTTATTGGAAAGAACAAGCTGACCATTGGCCCGGTCGAACCATCCGCGCGTGCCGTCTGCCAGATTCGCAGTCACCAGCTTAATGCCCGTCTTCTTGTACAGGTCACTTGCCATCTTCTGCGTCACAGGATCGAGTGTACCTTCGGTTGTCTCGGTAATGTAGGCTTCAGCAACCGCGCTGCCAATAGACGCCTGAACACCGGCCAGCTGCTTCTTACGCTCGGCAAGAGCAACAATCGCTTCCTCCGGATGCGTCGTTTCTCCGTCAATGTAGCCGGGAGCCTGTGCCGCCAGATCTGCAAAGAAGCTGCCGTCCAGACTATTGCGGCTCTTGGTTTTGTCCTGCGTAAGGTTAAAGCCATACTTGCGGTTGAACTGAGGAATCGTCAGGCCGGTTTGGCTCTTGATCTCCGCTGCCTGCTGCGCGTCTACATAGATCGCGCGCGTACGCAGATCCTTATATACCGGGGCCATGGTGGCCTTTTCCTGCGTCAAATTCTCTTTCTCTGCCGCTTCCTGAAGGGCAGCGGCCGCCTGTTCATCCTGCGCATTCAGCGCGTTCTCAGCGGCATTTCGCGCATCCTGCGTGGCCTCAGATTCTTGTGCTTCGCCCAGAAGCATGAGCCTTCTGTCTTCCAGCTCGCTGCGCTTCATGGATAGCTCATCGAATGCAGCTATATCGTCATCGGCATCAGCCTGGGCAATCTGCTCCTCAAGCCCAGCCAGCTGTGATTCTACCTCTTCGATCTGAGCATCCAGCGTGCGCTTGCGGTTCTCGTTGTCATTCTGAAGCTGCGTGCGCTTCGCTTCCGCTTCCTGTGCCAGCTTGACCGCCGCAGCCTTGCGTGCATCCTGCATCTTCTCTTCGCGCACCTGATTGGCTTCGTAGGTCTTCTGCGCTTCCTCTCGCGCATGTTCCTTCTGACCCTGCTCAGCCTTGCTGATATCGTCCAGCGCATTCACAGCCGCCTGCATGTTGCCGGCCGCCTTCTGCTCGTCGTAGTGCTTCCAGCCCTCTTCAATGCGAACCGTCGAAGCGTCTAGCTCCTGCTTGTGGCTGTCTGCCTGCTCCTGCAGCTTTTGGTGTTGGGCAATCTTGCCATCGCTGCCATCATCCCGGATCAGGACGTGTACCACCTTTTCATCCATCTGCTGCGCATGCGCATCATCATTGATCGCAGCCGCCGTTTCCGGATTGCTCATGTCAGCCTTGGCCGCCTCGATGAATCCGGCAATATCCTTGCTCTTACCGCCCACAATATCCTTGGCCATGCGCACGCTGGTGATCGTGGTCACACTTGCGCCTGCCAGCGTAAACAGGCTGCTGGTAATCGCAGCATCCGGAAGCCCGATCATTACGTCGCGTCCAGCCTTAACCAGATCCACATCCGTCACGTTGAGCATTGCGCCCACTACATCAGCAGCGCCAATATCTTCGCCTGCATCAATCTTGCGATAGATCGGGCCGAACATCTGATCCACCGCCTGCGCGGCGATATTTTCTTTCAGCTCATCCGATACAGCTTCATCAAATACGTTGCCTGCCGCAGTCGTAACAAATGTCTTGATGGCAGCTTTTGCCTTCATCGAACCGCTCGGATTCTTGCTCATGGCTTCAAACCATCCGGCGCGGCCCAGCGTTGTTGCGCCGGTCAGCTGGCCATAGATCTTTTCAAACGTGCCGCTGTTCGCCAGATGCATTGCTGCTGTGTCCCACGCAGCCATATGGCTGGCGCTGTTCAAGAGGTAGCCCTGCGCAAGGCGCGCGTCATAGTTCTGGCCGTAGCTGGTCACATCGTAGCCCAAGAAGAAACCTGCCGCTGCATTTCCGGTCAGCGCCGAGCCGGCGCCCGCCACGGTCGCGGAGATCGTGTTCTCCGTGATTGCGCTTGCAAAGCCATACCACCTGTTTTCGCCCGGCGTGCCGTTTTTCGCCATAAAGGTATCCAGCTGTGCCACGTTTTCACGCATCTGCGCCGCCGTCGAGCGAAGACCCCCCAGCGCCGTCGGATCAATGCCGATATCATAGATGTCGGTTGCGCTGTCCATCGCCTGTTTCAGCGCCTTGGCATATTCCTCGCTCAGCGTGCCGCTGTCAATGAGCGCCGTCAGATCATCTCGATAGTAGTCTCGTCCATACGGGCCGAACTCAGTCTGATAATGACCTGTCAATTTCTCCGCCGTGCGCACCACATTGGCCTGCGTCATGCCCTTATACAAGGAATCATTGAACGTGCCCCACCAATTCTGCGCGCCGCGGGCAATGCCGTATCCCGTCGCCGGGATCACGCCCACGCCCTCGCCCATGCCGATCAGCGTTTCCTTCTCTTCCGGCGTAATGCTTGCACCCTGCTGCTGCATGCGCACATTTGCGCGCTGTGCCAGCTGATCCAGATTCATGCCGCCGATGCGATCATAGTACTGTTCCAGAGATAGGCCAAGAGACAACGCCGTCTCCGTATCTTCATCCAGAAGAGCATGCATCTCACTCTTGATCGATGCAATGAAAGAGCCGGTATCCTTGACACCGCGCGCAGACAGATTCTTATAAACGCTCGTCTGTTCAAAGCCGCCATATACCGGTTCGAAGTAATTGCGGTTCAGCTGGAAATTCATCACCGCGCGCAGCTCATCGTCCAGCACATCTTTCCATTCTGCCGTTGCATTCTCCTGAACAAGCGCCAGCTGCGCATCGCTGTACTGGCCGCTGAGAACAGCAGCGCGCGCATCTTCGAGCGCCTTTGCGCTCTTCTGCTCTTCCTCGGCGCGGATCTTATTTTCGTTTTCAATCAGCAGATTCCAGTTATTGTAAATCCCTTGAATCTTGCTGTGTCCATCTGAATTCTTCAGATAATATTCAAAGCCATTCTCACCTTCCGGGCATACCAGATCGCCCTTGGCATACGCCTGTCCGGCAGCATATACCACTTCGGTCAGGATCATCATGCCATCTCCGCGCAGCTCACGCGGGAATTCGTCGCTCATGATGTCCTGATATGCGCCGTAAATCGTCGTGCCAAAAGAACGCATGCTCTTGTCGGTGATGAATTCAGGGCTGTTCGTGCCGAGTTCCATTTCGACCAGCTCCTGATTATTCAGAGCGCCATGCAATCTGCGCACGTTCTGATCCTTCATCAGCTCGTCAATGTGTGCCCTGTCCTCCGGCGCAATCAGGTTGCCCTTGCCCTGATACATCAGCTCAAGCACTTCGCCATCGTCTGCAACAGGAATATACTCCGGCTTGTCCTGCTGAGCCTGTACCTGTGCCATGCCCGGCATATCTTTGTCTCCAAGCACAGTCTGCGTAAACAGCTGTACGCTCGGCACATTGGACGGAGCAGAGGAAGTCTCGCCGCTCTCCTGCTCAGTCTCCTTCACCGGGCTGCTTTCTTCCGGCCGCTGGGCAGGCGCTTCGTTATCCGCTGTTCCCTTTGCTTCCGGCTCTGCATCGTCACCCGGTTTGGCATCCGTCTTGCCAAACAGAAATTCGTCGACACTCTGTACCGCATCACCCACGGCATCAAGGCCATTGTCAATCGCATCGCCAACCTTTTCGATCCAGCGGCGGTTGTCCTTCTTCGGCTCTTCTTCCTGCTGCGGCCCCTGTGCTTCCGGCTGTTCCTGCGGCTTATCCGGCAGCTTGTCCTTGTGCGTAGCTACACCGAAGTACGCCTTTTCAAGTGCGCTTGTCAGATTGCGCTTGGCCAGAACATCATAGCTCTCATTGTCCTGAATACTGGCCAGCTGCAGGTGATACTGCTCAGCATTGAAACGGTCAATCTCCTCTCCCGTTCCCTGCTTAAAGAGCGTCTTGTATTCCTTGGCCAGGGAGTTATACTGCGTCTGCGTCAAGGAATAGCTGTCGCGGAACGTATCAATATCATCCGGCGGGAAGTAACCAAAGAATCGGGAACCTCGGCGCGAACACAGGCTCTTGAATGCCTTGACAGCTGCTGCGCGATCATCTTTATCTGCAATACCCTGAATACCCTGCGTCACCATTTCCGGGCGCGCAGTATTGATGTTGATCGCGTTGCCGTTTACATCGACAAGACCGGACAGAATACCCATGCTGCTCTGCGGCTTGCTGAACAGACGGTCGCCCAGCAGCTGCTCGGCGCTGTAAAGCACATCGTCATAATTCTTATTGTGCTTATTGGCCCATGCTTTATAGACCGTAACTTTGTCCCAGTCGCTGTCCAGCGTGGACGCAAAGTAAGCCAGCTGCTTTTCGTCCTTGATAGAAGCGATATTCACAGAGATATCATTTACACCCCAATCGCGAACGCTGGAAGGAATGAAACCGCCTTCTCGATTCTTCTGCTCGATCTGCTCCCGATGCGGTTCCAGAGTATCCGGCAGATACAGTTCGCCTGCCTTTACGACTTCTACATCAACACCACGGGTATAATTTCTCTGATGAATCAGAAAATGCTGATCTTCTGTCATCGGGCTTCTCAGCGGCCCCATGGAAACCTTTAAGCCATCATCCGCTTTTTCAAACTTAACGGCTTCCGGCTGTCGCATCTGTACATCCTTAGATACAGCTTCCGCTTTCGGATCCGACACCGGCGCAGGCTCGGGCGCAGCAGGCTGCGGCTCTTCCACTTCCGGCGCTTTTACCTTCTTATCCTCTTCGTCTTCCTGACGGCTCCGGCTGTAAAAGCTCTTAGCCGAATTTCTTGCGCTCGATCCTCTTGCCATAGTTTCTCCTTAAATACCCTGTCCCACAAGAACTGTGGTCTTCTTTGTGCCGCTGCTGGTCTTCTTCTGGCCTGTCGTGAAGTTCTCGCCATTCTCGATATCACCGCTCAGAGAAAGCGATTCGCTGCCGCTTTCTGTGCTTTGGCTGCCGGAAGACTGACTGCCCAGCGCTGCGCTGACAGCAGACATATAGTTGCTGTTGTAACGATCCTTCTGATTCTGAAGCAGTTCCTGCGTCTTCGCCGCCAGCTGTGCAGCATAGTCCGTATTCAGGCGGCCCTGCGTCTGGGCGTTCTGCTTCGCAGCCTGCGTGATCTGCTGCTGTACCTGCCCCTGCTGGCGCGCGCCTTCGTCCGTCAGCTGTCTGATCGTCTCGGCAAGCATATCACCCTGCTGGCTCAGCTTGTCCAGCGTATAGCTGCTTCGGCCCATGCCGCGCGCAAGAGCCGCCGTTTCCACCTGCGCAGCGTTCTGCTTGTACGCCGCCTGCTGCTGAGCAATCGCCTGCGCAAGCTGCACAGCAATATCTTCCTTCTCCTGATTAAGCGCAAGCTCGGCAGCATCATACTGCTGCTGCGCCGCCTCAAGACCAGCATGAAGCTGCGGACGCAAAAGAGATTCTGCAAAGCTCCTGACCTCATCCTCGGTCATCTGAGGACTGAGGCCGGAAAGGATCGTCTGCATCAGTTCTTTATCCAGAATCTTTCTGGTTGTCGTCTGATGCTGTGTGTTGCTCGTGCTCTTGGAATTGGATTCAGTCCAGTTCCTCGCCACATAGTTTTCAGCCATGGTCACTCACCTCTTCCAGTTTGCTGATTCTCTCTTTAAGCTCTTTAATTTCCCTGATCCGATTGTTGTTGGCCTTCCACGAAGCCATACAAAACCCTTTCAGGAACAGAATCAGATTGCGCAATGTGGTATACACATTCCCGCCATGTGGGAATTCCGGAACACGCGGTTGCTCAAATGCCATTGTCACACCTCATCCATGCTGTATTCCACCTGCACGCCGCCAAAGATTCTCCAACCCGCTGTGCGTCCTCCGCTTTGGATACGCAGCTTCACGCGTACGCCTACGTTCTGAATCTTCACCCGGTAATCCCGCCGGTTTTTTGAAAGCAGCACCGTCTTCTTTTTTTCGCGCCTGTCTGTCATAATCGTGATGTCCAGCGGCAGATCATTTTCATCCGCCTCTGCTGTAAATCGAAGCACGAAATCCCGCTTCATCAGCGCCTTTCCCAGATCCAGCCATGCGGTTTCCCATATGCTCTGCATCGGCGTATCCAAATAGCTGCCCGCCTTGGGATCGTTGTAGCGCAGCACCTCATGCGGATCGTCTGCCTGCGTATAATACACGGCATTGTTCATCACAAAGAAATCTCTGACGCGGATTCCCGTGCGAAGCATGAACGTACCCCGCTCTGTGTCAAATTCAATGACAGCATTGTTCTGCGTCAGTACATCCTCCTCGTTTTCCTTCACGCGCAGCGCAAGATAATATACGCGATCGCACAAACAGGCAGTCTCCGTCGTTTGTTTTCCTTGCATCATCATGCGCATCGTTTCATGCAGCGCATTGCGCGCAAGCAGCGAAAGCGTCGATCCGTCGTACATGCCAATACCGCCCTGCGAAAGAAAGTACACATGAAGCCGATCGGTGCAAATCGTGCTTGCCTGCACTGGACCGTCTGTGCCATATGCCTGCGTGATGGTGAAGCTCGAAGGATCTGTGCCGCGGATTTCGTATACCGAATTCTGCTTGAATGCCAAAAGGTACCCGCCGAAAGGCTCCACTGACACAAATGCATCGCCATCCCATGATGGCTGTTGGATGACGCCGCCGCCCAACTCCGGTGTTTCCGCATGGTTTGTCCAGTCAAACGGATCATACGGCCGGGAATAAAACACGCTGTCCGGATATCCAGGCGCACCCGTACCCCAGATGCGCTCCGCATGCCGTCCAAGCCGTGCAAAATTAACCGCCGCATAATCGCTGCCCAGCTTCAGCGTCTTTTTCTCCACACCAAGCGTATGACCATACACGGCAATCATCCCGTCTCTGGCATTGGTCATCAGCAGAATGTCCTCCGTTTTGCCATCCACAGCTGCTTCATAATTGACGCTGTTCCATCTATTTGAAGAAAACCCTTCCGCCCGCTTGATCCATCCTTCCGTACCCATCGTGTAGGTGTAGATCGCACCACCCGCACCTGCAACAAACACGTCCGGATCATCCGGCCTGTTTCTGCGATAAAAGCGCGTCAGCGTTTCAATTGGTGCGCCCAGCGCAGGAAAGGCGCGGCTTGTTCCGTAGCTTGTGGCCAGCAGGCCGCACTCCGTGCGTATGTTCTGTGCGCGATAGGCATAGTCCACGCCGATGTTCGTATCGCCCGCCGCCTGATATACGCCCTTCGGCGTGGGAATCATGAAGCTTCCTTCATAGCTGCTGTCCTTGATCGCCATCCCCTGCCCCCGTTTCAGTTGGTCGCCGAATAAAAATTCGTATATGTCGTCACGCTGCCCGTGCCCACAGGCTTGAGCATGCTCATCATTTCGTAAAAGCTCTGCTTGTAATACTGTGCGCGACTCTGCTTGGCCAGATTGCCGCTGGAAAGGTGCTTGTAACAGATATACTGTACGAGCGCATAATGCACATGTTCTGGAATGCGCGGTACATCCAGTTCCCCTGACAGCGGCGGATACGTCACTTGGCAAACAACGACCACATCCTCGTCCCGCGCCGTCGTGTGATAGACGCCATCGCCCTGCGCGTCTGCGCGGAAATGCACAATGCGCCCATCTTCATCCTGCATCTGCACAACGCAGTCAATGTCGTAACCGGAAAGATTCACCATTCCGCGCTCATCCGCCTGGGAAAGATAGGTTTCCCTTGGCTTGTAATGTTGGCGCAGAATGAGCTGATATCCCATATTCAGATACATCATGAACTTCTGATCGTAATCGTTGATGTCAGCCGGATCTTCATCCAGCTCCAGCATCACATGATGCAGGATTGCACTCACGTTCACGCCATCGCGCCTCCCTTCATCGAAGCATCCAAAGCGCCCTGCGCTGAGCTTGCCGCGCCGTTTGCAATCAACGCAGACGCGCCGCCCTGCGTCCTGCGGCTGCGCTCAAGGCCTTCGATATTCAGCCTCTGATCCTCAATCGTCTTGGCCTGCTGCTGATTGAGTGCTTCCAGCTGCGCAAGCTTCTGCTGGATCTGACTGGATTTCATGACCGCCTTGAGGATTGCACCCTTGTTCGGGTAACCCTGAAGCAGACCAAGGATCACTTCCGTCGGCATCGGGTTGCCATTCTGCGCGCACATCTCTGCCGCTTTGAACAGCAGCTCATTGAAGCTCTGGATCTGTTCCGGGCTGCTGCGCTGCACCTGAACGCGCACCGTATACGCAGGCTTGGGAAGATCGTCGCCCTCTGCTTTCGTGGTGACCAGCTCAATCAGACGATCTTTCATGCTGCCGCTGCTTTCATAACCGCCGATGATGCGCAGCTTGCGGCCCGGCTCCATGTATTCGCTGAGCACCCACAAAATCTGTTCAATCATCTCGCGGAACGCGCTCTTGAAGCTCGCCGTATGCCAGCGCGTGATCTTCGTGCCGGCGTCCTGAAGCGCCTTGACCGCCGTGAAAGCCGTTACACCCTTGCCACCCTCACCGCGCGCGAACTGATTCTGTCCGCAATCCTGCTTCATCGTCTCACTCAGATACTGCGCCATCTGATAGATCTGACCATTGAGCGGCTGCGCCTGCACAGTCTGCATCACTTCGCGAATATCGTTGCCGTCCCATTCAATAAAGTCACGGCTCATGTCCGCAACCTCATTCAGATTGACGCCGCTGTTCCTGCGAATGAACGTGCGCTGCTTGCTGCTCGCGCGTGCATTATCATCAATGTATTTAAAGTAGCGGTCAATGGTAGCCTGTGTATCTTCGTAGTCGTGCATCAAGCCCGTACCAAAGGGACGAGTCGGAACAGTACGATACCTGTAGAAGATAAACGGATACTGGCCATGCGCATAGATTCCCTCTGCGTATTCGCCCTTGCGCTCCACGTTAAAATCCAGTTCAGAAGAGTACAGCAGCGCACCGCCGGCTAGCTGCGCCATGTGCACACGATACCGCCTCTTTGCAGCATCATATCTTTTATACCAGAATTCAATCAGCGTCACCTTCTGATCGCCTTCCGGTGTCTGCACCACAGCCTGTTCGTCCTGCCTGGTATACTCATCCTCACGAACATAACCCTTGGCAAGAGGATAATGCTCTTCCACCCACGCAATCGTGGTATGTGTCACCTTGAAGATCGCGCGGCCGTCCTGGATATTCTCATACTGCGGATCAGGGAAGATGTCTTCTGGATGCCAATTCAGTACATTGACCATGCCCTCGCCGCCCATGGCGTCGTTATCCCAAAAGATCTCTGCAACGCCTGTACCGACAACAGCAGCATCTTCCATGAGCTTCTGATACTTACTTTCCCATCCACTCTGATACAGCACAAAGGAAACGACATCCGTCATCTCTTCCGCGCTATTCATCGTCTCTTCCCGTTCCGGCACCATGACCGCCTCGGGCATGTTGTCCACCTGGTCGGCAATCACGTTATCAATACTGGAATTGAGCGTGCTGCCTGCCGGAGAAGTGTTGCTCTTCTTGTCGTGACGCAAGCGGCGCATCTTGCGCGCCTCCCGGATCTCGTTATGCTCTTCCCTGTGCTGATCATAGAAGAAGCGGAACAGCTCATAGCCGCGCCGCACCAGATTTTTCTGTTCTTCCGTCAGCGGCTGTTCGCCCATACTCGCATACCGCCCGGAATCCAACCGAACATCGCCCGGCAGAGCGGGCTTTTTCTTTTCTCTGACCAATGTTTTTCCCTCCTGCCGGGCGCAGATGCTTACATGTTGCCCGTATTTTCCAGAATCTTGTACAGCTGTTCCGGCATGTTCACGGTCTTGCCGCGCAGGAAGTAGAACAGCTCGCCGTTCAGGCCGATGGTCAGCACGTCGTCATTTTCGTTGATGCTCTTGGGCACCATCATCTTCACAGTCTTGTACTCCGCAACGCCAGCGCGCTCCATCTTCTTCTTCATATCCGTTTCGGTCGCCTTGATCTTCTTCTCGAGCACGTTGCTCGCCTTCTTGACATTGCCTGTAGTCGTGGTAGCCATAATCCTTTTTCCTCCTTATTCAAAAAAACAGGGACGAGAAGCGATTCTCGTCCCTTGGTTTATAGATGCTTACGCGCTGAAACCGCACTCGATGCGGCACGCATATTCCGGCTGCAGCAGCTTAGCGGCAAAGCCGTCCATCTTCCAGCCGACAGTAGAGATCTGATGCAGCGGATCAGCGGTGCCCGCGCTGCCGGCCGGATTGACGATCACGCGCGGCTCAGCGCCCGTCAGGCTGGTGTAACCGTAGGCATACTGGCCCAGCACAATGACGCTCGCCACGTCTACGCCGCCGGCACCCGCGCCTTCGAAGACCTTCGCCTCCGTGGTCTCCACAATGCGGCATCCGAACAGATGGCCGATCTCACCCTTCAGGATACCCTCCTTCATCTGGTACTGGCTGACCTTGACGAAGTTGTCGTCATCTTGCAGATCGTAGGTAGTGTCCGGCGTCACCAGCGCCACGTAGTAGCCGTCGGAGAACGGCTGCGCACCAGACTTCTTGAGCGTGCGGACCGCCTTACGCAGCTCCTTGGTGGTCAGCTTATCCTCTTTGGTCAGCGCATCGCGGCTGGCCTTGCCGCCCGCAAAGATAACATTGGTGCTGGTCGCCAGTTCGTCGCGCACAACCGCGTCGATGGTCAGGCGGCCCTGATCACCCAGCAGCTTGATCTTGCGATCCAGATTCAGATCAAAGTGCGTCAGATCCAGCAGATCGGTAGTCTCGATATACTTGCCGTACTGATTCAGCTTCACGAGGATTTCCACCTCCGCCAGCTGCTGCGCATCGCCCGGCTGGCCCTCGGTCAGCGTGGTCGTATCCGCTTCAAGCGGAATCAGCTTTCGGAAGGACATCGTGGTGCCGCTGTTCTTGGGGAACGGGTGCATATCGCCGAACTGCAGATGCGCAAGCAGCGGCTCAAAGGTCTTGAGCAGATTCTTGTTGTAAGTCGTAATCATGCCCGGAGACAGAGCCGGGGTCTGGGTAGTCATCATAAATCAAATTCCTCCTTGTCAGATGCGGATTTTCTCTCCGCGCGCGGCGCGCTCTCTGACATTCGCAATGAATTTCTCATACTGCGCGTCCGTCATGTTCTTGATGGGATCAACCTCCGGCGTGCTGCCTGCGGAAGTTCTGCGCGCAATCGGTGCGCCGCTCTTCTTTTTGGCCGCCGTCGGCTGGGTCTGATAGGCGAGCCTGGCCTTGTAGGCAATGGCGGCGTCTCGTACGCTGACGCCGTTGCTCATTTCCTCTCTGGCAGTCTCGTCTTGGGAGAAGGCAAGCAGTTCTTCCCTCGTCCATTTCTTGGACAGCAGATACTTCACGTCCGCGACCTGCTCTTCGCTGGCCGTCTGCGTGTCGGGCTGCTCCTGCTGCTGCGCTTTGAGAATCTTCTTGGCTGCCTTGACGCTGATTTCCGGATCTTCCGCGTTCATCTGTCGCGCCAGATGTTCATTGACAATCTCGGCAATCTGTGCCTTGCTCAGCTTACCGCCGCCCAGCTCGCTGAGAAGCTTCTGTTCCTGATTCTTGAGCGCCGCCGCAATGCGACGGGAGAACTTGTCGCCCTCTTTCCCCTGCTGCTCGTCATCATGCTGCTCTTCCTGCGCGCTCTGGCCGTCGTCGCCCTCGTTATCGACCGTTTCTTCGCCGCCCTCATCGCCGGCATTCAGACTGGCAAGCACTTCCTCAACGGAAATCTCCGTCGCCTGCGCGTCGTCCGCAGACTGTTCCACCACAGTGCCAGCTTCCTGGCCCTGGGCAGCGACCGAATTTTCGATATTCTCCATAAATCCTCCGATATCGCCCCTGTTTGGCGTCGTCAGCCTTTCGGCGTATGAAAAAAGCAGGCCGTCGCCTGCTGATTCCCATTGTGTTTTAGATCGAGTTACCCCTAAAAACACATCATAATTTCAAAATCCCGCTATATTTTGTAGCTTTTGAAATCAAGTTGAGTGCTTCGGGGCTTAAAAGTTTGACTTGACCATTTTCGCGACCTGACGAAAATGGTATTACTTGAGCGGATTCCACTTCTCCGGCGGCTTATTAACCGTCGGACGCGGCGCAATCGGACGCGCCATGAGGAAATACCGCGTTTCGTCGTAGATGTGATCCTCGCCGCTGGAATCAATGTCCTCCGGCTTGTGCGGATCGTAGACCAGCGAAGGAATTGTCCGGACAAAATCCTTGCAGGTGTTGAACACATACAGCATCGGCTTGCCTTCCTCGTCAAACTTCAGCCGTTCATGCAGCTGCATCTTGCCCGGAAGCCGCGTATTGTCTCCCTTCCTGAAGTAAACGCCCGAGAATTCCTTGCGGATCATCTCTTCCACGCTCATGCCGCGGCTCTTGTCCCAGATTGCAGGGTCGGCAATGCCGTCAATGTGCAGCCCTTCCCTGAATTCCGGCTCGAGGAATTCAGATAGCTTCTTGCCAATCTCGCCCGGCGAGAGCGCCAAGCCTACATTCGCCTCGCCCGGCACACAACCGTACAGCTCCTTGTACCGATACGCGCGCCCTTCTGTATCCACAGCCCATACGCCGAACGAGAACGGGCGCGTGAAGCCATGATCGAAGCTCACATACCGCGTCCAGTTGAGCGGAATCGGCATCGGATCAATTACGTGCGTAAACAGACCGTCCTCATAATGCGCAGGATCGTCTGTAAACTCCGGAAATGCCTGGCCATCAAACGCATCCCACTTGCCCAGCAGAAGCGCCTCACGGAGCGCACGCGGCTTCTGCTCAAGCTCTAGCACATAGTCCTGCGTGATGTGCGGATTGTCCACCACCGTTGCGGGAATGTACTGCACCTTTCGGATCTCCGTCTTGCCAAGCACTTCCGACTTGACCTGAATCTTGCTTACTTTCTTGCCCGTGTCCGTCGGATCGACAAACCGCTGCTTCACCCATGCATGCCCCGGGCCGCCCGGGTTGCTCGCGCTGCGAACACACGGCACAATGCCAAGCCGCTTCTCTGCACGCAGACGTGTGCGCAGATAGTCGTACATCGCTTTCGTGAAGTGCGTCAGCTCATCAAAGTACAGCCAATGAATCTCCGCTCCCTGATACTTCAGCAGGCCTTCACCCTCGTTCTGAAGGTGGCAGAAGTGCACCACGCTGCCGTTGATGAAGCGCATCTCATGCGCGCTGGCGTTATACGTTCCCAGCTCCTTCGGCACAATCCGCTGCATCGTTCGCACAAGCGTCAGCTCCAATTCCGGATACGTCCGTCGGAACATATACGCATGCGTATCGTCCCATTGGATGCACCGCATGAACGCATCCCAGCACAGCGAATAGCTCTTGCCGCCGCCAGCTGCACCGCCGTACAGCACCTCATCCGCAATGCTGTCGTGAAGCTGCCATTGCTTCTGCGTCGGTTCGTAATCAAAGACGATGTTCATTTACTCTTCGCCGCTTTCTTCGCGCTCCGGCATCCGCGGACGCACGTTCATGCCCGAAGCAAACGACACCGTGACTTCCTGCTTGTTATCGCTCACAGCACGCACGCCGGCGCGATCAAGCACATCTCGGCGGGCGTTCTGGCTCAGATATCCAAACGCATCGTCACGCTCCTTCAGCGCATCCTTGATCGTCGCTTCCATCACCTTCGGTGCCGCGAGCTGCGCCATCGACTGCGCTACTATCGTTCGTGTCTGCATTCGCTTATTCAGCCGGCTTACTTCGTCGCTGCTCGTAACAATCTTGCTGATCGTCGATTGATTCACGCCGTACTTCTCCGCAAGATCCTTCTGCCGCACGCGATGACCGCCGTACTTTTCCGGGAAGATCATGCTTTCAATGTACGTCAGTACAATTTCTTCCTTCTCTTCCTCAGTCAGCACTCTTTCGTTCGCTGCCATTTAAACCGCCCTCCTTCCTTCTCCATATAAAAAGCAAAAGCGCCCATGCCTTCCTCGGCATGAACGCTATTGCTTATTGTCTCTCTATTTCAATTTTCATTTTTTCTCCCGGGGTGGGTTCCGGTAGGCGGTTGGGGAGGTATATATACGTTATATTGTATATACCCTACCCCTACCCATCCCGGGCACCCCGTCCGGGTCCGTTGCGAGAATTTTCATTTTCCCAGAGCGCCGGAAAAAAAGAGAAAAAAACAAAAAAAGCATGTCATTTGGGTCTTGTACCCACACGGATGCACGCATTGCCTGCGCTCCCGCGCGTGCACGTTGCATCTGTGTTGCATCGCGCTTCCATTCACACACGTGCATGCACCCGCACGCCCACGCACACTCACGCGCCCACCTGCCCGGGCACATGCGCACCCAGGCACACACCCCCGGGAGAGGGTGCAGACAGTCGACCAGCTAAGCCACCAGCAGCCATCCCACCCATAAAGCCATCCACCCGCGCGCAGGAGCGATCCTGCGTGTGCGAGCTGGCGCGAGTGCTCAGCCGGTCGCTGTCCAGAAAGGAGATTATACGATGGACATACTATATTCTAAGCGTGGCGAACATGAGCGAAGGCCACGCAAAGAACCGGCATTTATTCCCCGCACATTCAAAACAGATGTAATGAAGGAACGCGGGGAAGCGTGCACGCATAAAGCCCGTGCGCGATGACGCCGGGCTTTTCTTGATAGCGTGTATTATTATACTTGCGAGAGCTGCACGCGCCGGGAGCCTTGGGGAGCTCCCCGCGGCGCTCCGCAAGTATAATGTATCACGTCAAGAAAAAGCTGTCAACGCGACGGAATGCGCCGCTTCATGACATTTATATATGTGCGCTCATGCCCCGCTGGCGCTCCCAAGCATCCCGGATCAGCGCAGAAAATTTCTGCAAATTGGGTCTTGACAGTATGGTGCACCCCATGATATTATGAGTGCGTCAGGAGGCACCACCCTCTTGACGGACACGGCGTTAGGCATAACAGAAAGCGAGGGGAAAAACAATAGAGGAGAAAAGGAAACAGACGGCGCAGGATCGCTATCAGGCGAAGACCCGCCGCAGATACGTGCTCAACCTGAACAAGAACACAGACCCGGACATACTTCACCACCTCGAAGCCCTGGACAATGTGCAAGGCTACATCAAGTCTCTGATCCGCGCTGACATCGCCAAGTGCCAGCAGGAAAAATAAAAAATCCCCGGCAACCGCGCCAACGGTTAACGCCAGGGATGCACCACCCAACCACCACGAAGGACGGCACACGATCATTATAGCATGGTGTGCCGCCGCATGCAAGCGAAAGGAGCGCACACCATGAAGAAGGACGTTTATCAGGAAGTCACCGACCGCATCATCAGCCAGCTCGAAAAGGGCATCATCCCGTGGCATAAACCTTGGATCACCAGCCACGCCGACCAAGCCATCAGCTACAGCACCGGCAAGCCGTACAGCCTGCTCAACCAGATGATCCTTGGCAGGCCCGGCGAATACCTGACCTTCAACCAGGTGCAGCAGGCCGGCGGCCGTGTGAAGAAGGGCGAGAAGGCCGGCATGGTTGTCTTCTGGAAGTGGCTCGATGTTGATGACGATCAGAACCCCGGCGAGAAGAAGCAGGTGCCCTTCCTGAAGTACTTTAACGTCTTCCACATCGACCAATGCGAAGGCGTGAAGCCCCGCCACGAAGTCACCCTGACCGGCGAAGATGAGACCGACGCAGATGCGGATGCGATCATCACCGGATACCTCCAGCGCTCCGGCGTCAAGCTGATCCACCGTGAAGGTGACCGTGCCTTCTATAAGCCGAGCACCGACAGCGTAACCCTTCCGCTGGTTGCCCAGTTCAAGGACATCGCCGAGTATTACAGCACAGCTTTCCACGAGCTGACCCACAGCACCGGACACGAAAGCCGCCTGAACCGCCTTGCCAAGTGTGCCTTCTTCGGATCTGAAGAGTACAGCAAGGAAGAGCTGGTCGCAGAGATCGGCGCAGCTGCGCTGGTCAATCACGCCGGCCTCGAGACTGCCGCCAGCTTCCGCAACAGCGCCGCTTATATTCAGAGCTGGCTGAAGGCGCTGCGCAATGACAAGCGCATGATCGTCAGCGCATCCGGCCAGGCAGAGAAAGCCGTGCGCCTGATCCTGGGCGAGGACGAAGCCGCCGCCTGACACACAATCAAAGAGCCGACCCACACGGGCCGGCCCTTTTTTATTGGTCTTCCTTGAGCATCTTCAGGTATGAAAGCACCGTCTGATCATCAGCGCCGGAGTACTTGTGTGCCGTTTCCTTGGTCTGCAGATCTGCGCAGTATGCTTCAAAGAACATGCGTGCCTTCACGCTGGCAATCCGTCTGCACACCTGATACGCTTTCACTCTGGCACTTTCCAACTTCCGCACAAGCTCCGTTTCCCGTCTCTCCATGCTGTCAAGCCGGATCATATGCTCTGCCATCATGTCGGCATGGCTGCTTCCCTTGGGCATTCCATCCATGCTCGGACTGTGCAGCGCAATGATCCTCTGTTCTTTCAGATCTTCACGCAGCTGCAGCAGCTCTTTATAGATTCGGCGCACACTCCGCAGCACTTCTGCATCTTTATCGCTGATAACCATTCACACCTCCATACCTATCCGATTCAGGCGCAGCCCTCGCCGCGCTTCTCCAAACACACAAGCCCCACAGCATACGCCTGCCATTCATCAGCTGCGAAACCATAGAACCAATCAGGATTTTTCTTTGTCCCCTTGCCCCGCTTCAGATCATGCTTGGCAAAGCGATCAATCAGCGCGCGCTTGATGTTCGCATCGCTGGCTCTGCTGTCATGGCAGATTCGTTCCTTCTCTTCCATCCGGAAGACACGCGAGTTTGAGATACCAAGCATGTCCGCGAGTTGTTCAAGGCGGCCGATCATCGTACACGTATCAAACACATCCGCACCGACAGCCATGCCATAGCTGGCGATCATCTCAATCGCAATATGCTGGATGTTCTTTGCGTTGAGCTTGATATAATCCAGCAGCTGCGCATTGGACACCTTCGCTTTTTCATGCGGGAAATACGCATCATCCATCAGACAATATGCGCTGTCAATATTGCCCGGATCAATTGCGAGAATCATACACAACACCCTCTTCCCAATCCATCTCAGACTGAAAGCGCGTGGGCCGCCAGTCTGTACATCTGTCGCAGGATGTGCAGCGCATCCTGCTTCGGATCGCGCTTCGATAATGCCCATTGTATTCCAGCTTGGGCGCGCCGCCGCATCGCCTGCATGCGCTGGGCACATACGGTTCTTCTACTCTGGCAGCCATCACATCACCTCGCCGATGTTGATTGTCGCCCAGCTCCTGCCGTCCCGATCAAAGGCAAGCACATTATCCAGCGCCTTGCACAGAGGGCAGCCGGCGCAGGTATCCTCGCCACAGATCCTGCATTTGTTTTCGTGCGCACTCAGCACCAGCGCATCAAGCGTCTGCTGGCTGATGATCATTGCATCCTTTTCCTGTGCCGCCGTCGGGCCAAGCTTGAGCTTGTACTTCATGTGCTGCATCGTCAGATCCACGCCGGCTCTCTTCTCCGGCGGGATGGTCTGGCGAATGTGCCGCAGCGTCTTGAGCATCACAGAGGCCAGCATCTTGGCGTCACGCCAAGCACCCGGGATCGCATGAAGCCTGGCAGGATACTGCTCGATGTAATCTTCCAGCGCATCCAGCCCGGCGCAGACACAGAAAAAAGCATTCAGCTCGCCCTTGTTCATGCGCATGATGGGCAGCAGCGTTTCGTTATTTTGCTTCATCGTCATGCTTCACCGCCCCGAGCATGCCATCCGGAAGATTGATGGTGATCCTGTCATCCTCTTCGCGCAGCTGCTCCTCGACCGTCTCAACATCCTTGATGATACTGGCAAACGTTTCGCAGGCCGTATCAGAAACATGCTCCTCATCCATGTTAGTGATGAACGCTTCAAACGCTTTCAGGCCACCAATCACACGTTGAATCCTCTCGTTCTTTGTCAGGTCTCGCATTGTTTTTTCTCCTCTCTTGTTCGGCCTTGACATTGTCAAGAAAGTACAGCCACAGCGGCTTATCAATATGCTCATGCCCAAGGCTGGGCGCACCCTCAATGTCCTTCACAAAACACCACAGCGCTTTGTCATTCAGCTTCGAAAGATGCGGCTTGATGAAGTCAATCACCAACTTAGGCATATACGTACCCCTGCCAAGTGCGTACCTCACCGCGCACACAAGCACCGTCCCGAAGTCATCATCAAACGGATCAATCAAGATCCTGTCCTTATTCGTGAGCCGTGCCATCAGTCATACTCCTTCTTAAGCAGACGCCGGGCCACCTTCAGATTGTCCCGGACAACAGATTGATGCGGTTCTTTAGGCCACTTGCGATAGAGTTCGCCCCAGTCTTTCGGGGCAGGCTTTGCATAGAAAGCATCACGATCTTTCTGGAACTTAATCAAGCGCTCCTTCTCTTCCTTTGCTTCCTGAATCAGCGCCATCGCTATAGCCAGATTATCCATGCGCTTCATCCTTCCACAGCATCCTGCAGCTTCGGCTTCCTTCCGGACAGCTGCCGCTCACGCATCCCGGCCCCGCCTTTTCAAAGATCTTGGGCGCTTCCTTCTGGCATTCCTTGAGCATGGCCCACGCCAGTTCCCGGATCTCCCATTGCGCATGTGTGCAGCAGCGCAGCTCAAAGAAGTGCAGCAGCTCGCGCGCGTTCATCGTCACCAGCAGGCAAGTCGCCGCCGCATTGGGCAGTACAAAGCGTGCGTCTTCGTTGGCATGCGTCTTCTTTCTGCCGTTCTGCACCAGGCGCTCAGACCATTCGCAGTACCATTGATTGATCGTCATCATCTGCCGGGCGAATTCATCTTCAGCTTCCTTGCCCAGCTTGCTGATCTCCGGCGGGATCACAAAGTCAAAGCCATCCATGGACATATAGCGCTGAGACTGTACAGAGAAGGACGCAATGCGGTGGCGCGTGAGCTGGGCCAGCAGCGCACGGCTGACGCCGGACACATAGAACGTGAAGGTTGCATGCTCCGTCACAGAAAGATGATTGCCATCAAGCGCATGCTCAAGCGCCTTGCTTGTGTTCCCGTTGCCGGAACAGATGGAAGCTGCGAAGCCTGCCAGCCAATCCGGATACTGCGGCTTCTGAATCAGGGTAACTCTCGGCTTAACCTTCATGGATAGCCACCTTCTTTCCCTGCCTTCTTTTGCTCTTCGGCGCTGCCAGATATCTGGCAATGCTGCGAACACTCACGCGCTTACCTTCGCACGCACCTTCGATGCGGCCGTCGGCCAGCATCGCATAAACCGTCGCGCGCGTTACGCTCAGAATCTGCGCGGTCTGCGTCTTGTCCACATACTCTCCATACCTGTTGACAAGTTCTTTTTCAGTCTTAATTGTGCTGTTGTCCCACAGGATGGAATGCAGCCGCTGCTCAAGAAATTCGATGCGCTTTTCCATATCTTCAATGCGCGCCATCATCAGTTCATCACTCATGTTCCGGTTCTCCCTTCTCTTCTGCAAATACATTGCCGCCGTGTCCTTCGACCAGCGCCACACACAGCGCAGCCAGAACGCCGAAGCCGCCGGCCATACCCAGCATAGCGATCAGATGGATGACGGCCAGTTCCCCGGCCATCATCGCAATCATCCCAAGTACAACACCGAAGACCATCACCCCGGCCATACCACCAAAGGCAAGCACGCCCACCCTCGCCAGGTTGCGGCGAAGTGCAGCGCTGAAGATCTCCGGATCAAAACCTTTATCCATATCAGACATCTCCTTCTCTGCGATGCATGGACTTCTCAGGATCGAAGCCGTCGGGGTATCTCCTTTTCAGCTTCTCAATGTTGGTGTCGAAAACTTCGTCGAGCGTGACGTGCAGGATCTCGCAAAGCAATGCCAGATACCACGCCACATCACCCGCTTCTTTAATCATCTTGTCCTTATCCAACGGATGCCCTTGAAAGACACTCTTCTTGATAGCATCGGCCACCTCGCCGGCTTCCCCTGCCAGTCCAAGCGCAGCGTTTGTCAGCCTTCGGCATTCAGGATTTGCCGTGCGCATCGCCAGCTTCTGATATTCATTGCCTGTCATTTGTTACTCCTCCAAACATATCAATCTGCCCTTCAACTGGCAAGATCTTCTTGGGATCGTTCGTGAGTGTCCTGATAATCTGCCTGTATCCCTTTGGCGCAGGCTTATCGAACAGGCCGCATGCTTCCCACTTCTTCACCCAGTCCGTAGCAATCGAAGCGGATGTGCCATATATCACGCACTTAAACCATCGTCTGTTGCCGTGCTGGTATGTGTACAGGTAAGGACAATCCCTACACTTCTTCCCCGGCGTTGTACCGAAGAGCTTGTGCATAGCATAGATTTTTCGTAAGACCATCGCTCACGCCTCCATATCCAGCAAATCAAACAGCGTCGGTGCAGCGGCCTGTGCTTCTGCCGCTTGCAGATATCCCACGCCATCTCGGAAGTAATCCACGTTCAACTCGGTACCCATACCCCGGCGGCCCATGTCCAAAGCTACCTTCGGTACTGTGAACAGACCAGCGAAAGGATCAAAGACCAGATCCCCCTCGTTGGAATAGCGCCGGATCAATCGCTCCACGATATCCAGCTGCAAAGGACACACATGCATCTGTGCCCGGCGCTGGCTCTGCGAAGTATTGAGTGTGCGCATGCGGTTGATATCATCCCACACCTGATCCGTCCAGCTGCCAGGCGCAACCACCATGAACGTCGCCGGCAGCTTGCCATCCTCATCCAGCTTAAGCGCCAGCTTCACATGCTCGTCATAGCTGTACACATTGTCCCGGCTGAACTGACGGTACAAGGATTGCAGCTTGGTGACCGGCGCGCTGGCCAGCTCCTTCTTTTCCACCAGCCTGTCGCCACTAGAGCGCCAGTAGCCGTGCGCATCGATCTGCCATTGAGCGCGCGTGTATTCTTCCTTGCTCTTGGTGACAGGCTCGTCCGCATAGGCGCGGCTGGTATCCGTGGGCAGCTTGCGGAAGAGCAGGATATATTCCGGGCAACCAACGCCCATCTTCGTGCCATCCTTGCATTGCTCCGTCCAGCCCAGGCGATACGTCTGGTTGTTCTCCCTCACAACATCGGTGACAACCGTGATCATGCCGAAGTACTGGAAGCCATGGCGCATGTAATGCTGGATGCACATCGCATGGAACGGCTCCATCGTAGGCATGCCCGTGCCCGTTGCATTGCCAAAGAGAACACGATCTTTCACATGGCAGGCGAACACGCGACCGGGCCTCAGGATCTTGAGAAGGTTCGGGCTGAGATAATCCATCTGTTCAAAGAACTTGCCCGTGTTCTCGTTGTGTCCGAAATCGTTGTAGCTCGGTGTGTATTCGTAGTGATTAGAGAATGGAATGCTGGTCACAATCAGATCAACGCTGCTTTCCTGCATCCTGCTCGTTTCTTCCACGCAGTCTGCATGGATCGCCTTGAAGCGTTCGCCGCAGACTTCCAGTCTTTCAACGCCCATACTGCGCTGCATCCTTTCCGCAATCAGGCCATTGTGCAAGCCGTACTTCTTGACGATGGCAACC
Source organism: Clostridiales bacterium (assembly GCA_015056305.1). GTDB lineage: Bacteria > Bacillota > Clostridia > Christensenellales > Aristaeellaceae > Ventricola. The sequence continues at coordinate 29,170 of SVGO01000001.1, forward strand.
ATCTGACGCTGCAGCTCATCATGCTGCGCCCACTTTTTAAGCAGCGCCGCCTTGACCTGCGCTTCGCTCTCCGTGTAGATGATGTCGATGATCACCTTCTCCGTCTGAAGGAAACGATAGATGCGATGGATGGCCTGAATGAAATCATTGAACTTATAGTCGATACCCAAGAAGATTGCCCGATGACAATGCCGCTGGAAGTTGCAGCCCTGTCCGCTGATCTCTTTCTTGGTTGCCAGCAACCGGATGCGTCCCTCGGAGAAGTCGACCACGCGCCGCTCTCGCTCGTCCAGATCCTGCGTGCCGTACACTTCCACGGCTTCAGGGATTACCTGCTTGATGGCATGGCGCTCGCTTTCCAGATCATGCCACAGGATGAAATGATCATCAGGCGCAGCGCTCACCAGCTCCACCATTTTGCGGACCCGCGCAAAAAGGCTCTCGCGTTTTTCCCTCGCTTCGTCCTGAAGAGAGATGCTTGCATCCCGGATCAGCTTCACCTGTCCATGCTTGTCTGTACCTGCGCTCGCATGATCCACCGGGATCTCATGCCAGCGGATGTCCAGCTCCGGCAGATCATAGCCTGCGTCGCTGTATCCCAGGTCGCTGGGCTTACTCAGCAGCAGCGCCCAGCTGGCCACCCACAGCCAGAACTCCTGTTCCTTGTGCGGGTAGAGCGTCAGGTTATTGGCCTTGGTGCTGTCCCTCTGAAAGAATCTGGTGAGCGCCTGCCCTGTGTCCATGATCTCAAGAAAGCCGGCGTAATGAATCAGCTCTTTGAACTTGTTCGGGGATGGCGTCGCCGTGCAGACCAGCTTATACTTGACGCCCTTGAACTTGTCGAGGAAGGTTTGATAGGTCTTGCTGCCAAAGCTGCGAAGCACGCTGGCCTCATCCAGGCAGGCCGTGCAGAACTGGCGCGGATCAATGTCGCCGTCGCGCACGCGCTCATAGTTGGTCATGACAATCTCACCGCCAAAACCTGCAGCCTCTTCCATCGTGCGCACATACACCGGCGCAGGGTATCCAAGGATGCGCTCGGCATCCCTGGCAAACTCCTGCTTTACCCCTAAGGGTAAAACAATCAGCGCCTTCGCATGAGCATGGCCATTGCTTCGCTCATGCTGTACGGTCTGGTGACAGAACTCCAACTCCTGTACCGTCTTGCCCAGGCCGAAGGATTCAAACAATGCGCGCCGACCTCCGCGGCAGGCCCACATCACAGCATCCTTCTGGTGATTCATGAGCGCAGGATTGACAGCTGCAGGATCTACATCAAATCCGCTGGCCGGGGCGATGACCACCTTCCCCTTGAGGAAATCCGTGTAGTTCATACGCCACCTCCGCAATACTCTGGCAGATTCGCTCTGACCAGCGCCGCCGGGATCGGGGGACACACCGCATTGCCGCAGCGCGCCACCTGTTCGGACTTAGGATACTCCTTACCGTCCGCATCCACGTCGATGATGTAATCAGCCGGGAATCCCTGTGCATCAAATAACTCACGCGGCGTCAGCATGCGCAGACCAATGTCAACGATCTGATAATCCTGCCCGTGTACAGTCACCAATCCCATCCGATCCTTTGCCGTGACCGTAGGTGCCGGTTTGTCGCATGGTGCAGAGCTGTCGCCGGAGCTGTAATACTTGATCAAAAATGCCTTGACTTCTGCAAAGTGTCCGATACCAGCTGTCACTGTATTGAGCGGCTGGTCAACAGGCTGCCCGTCGCAATGGTTATTGAACTGCGTAACATGCACAGCACACATGGCATTATGATCAATGGCTGTCACCGTAGACAGCGGCGCTTCCGGGCTGCTTCCTGTTACGCCACCGTAATACTTGGAGATGAACGTAGATACCAGACCGTAACGATTGGATGCATCCACCGTACGAATAGGCTCATCAATATGCTGGCCGCGCACGTTGTCGCCAGCCTGTTCATCGTGATACTGGATCAGATTTGGCGCAATCATCATGTGATGGCCGCCCGTCGTGATCGTTCCAATCGGATTGCGTGCATCGCTGCCGGCCGCATTCTCGTTGTTGCACATGAGCACCGGCGTCACCACGCCTGTACCATGCTTAGCCGTGATGGTATCAAGCGGATCTTCAACCGCCTGTCCTCTGAAGTTATCGCCGCCGTGGTTTACCTGCACAATGAACGGGCGCGGATTGTTGATAACAAACTTCATGATGCCGCGCGCAATCCTGCGCATGGTCTTCTCGCTCAGCGGACGCACCGCACGGATTCCGTACTGCTTGAAGATTTCTTCGCTGGATGCAAAGATGCTGGGACACGGAAGATTGAAATCCAGCACATCAGCAACCGGTATCCAAGGCTTCTTGAAACCCGCGACGACTTCCAGCGTACCCGGCTCTGCATGCGTAGGCTCCGGCCATACAATCGGCTTTCCGTCGCATCTGGCAATCAGGAAGAACCGCTTGCGGATCGTAGGCGCTCCATAATCACAGGCACGAAGCAGGCGTGTTTCAACACGATACCCTTCACGTTGAAGGTGGCGAAGGAATCTGCGGTATGTTTCACCGGCTCGTCGAGGATCGGGCCTGTTGTTCTTCTTGAGCGGCCCCCAGCTTTGAAATTCTTCGACATTTTCCAGCATAATTACACGTGGATGCACACGTCTCGCCCACTTCACAGCGACCCAGGCAAGGCCGCGGATGTTCTTATCAACCGGCTTGCCGCCCTTCGCTCTGCTGTGATGCTTGCAGTCAGGAGAGAACCAAGCCAGCGCAACCGGCCTGCCCTCGCATGCTTCGACCGGATCAACAGCCCAGACATCCTCGATATAATGCTTGGTTGTCGGATGGTTCGCTCTGTGCATGGCGATAGCTGCCGGATCATGGTTGATTGCAATATCAACGCTCCGGCCAATGGCAATCTCAATGCCAGTAGATGCGCCGCCACCGCCGGCGAAGTTGTCCACGAAGATTTCATTCTTCATCACGCATCCCCCTCCGGCGGTTTACGCAGCGGCAGTCCGCATTCCGGGCAATGGTTATACCAATGCTCGATGAATTCCCCACATCTTTTACAGATTGTGGACAGCTTCAATGCCCAATCTTTGCAGCCGGCTGAGTATCCAATTAGGCCGCCGCGGCTTCGGCGCTTCTTCAAGCACCTGCCATCTCGGATCTCTGGATCCTCGTTCCTCTGGAAGTGAATACACGTGGCACATTTCCCACGGTAATCATTATGTTTCATGTGTTTCTTGCTCCTTGTTTCTTACTCGTTTTCAATACGTTTCTTATACCGGGCGCATTGGCGCACGCTCCGGTTAAGTGATTCTGCAGCAGTTTCCAAACTCATCGCGTTGAGATAATACATGGCGCAGAATGCGTATTGTTCCGGCTTCATGCTGTCCATGTGTTTGCGCGCCTCTTTCTCTACCCGGATCATGCGCTGTGTCTCTGCTCTGAGCTTGTTGTCAAAATACTTTTTCTCGTTCTCCGTCATCGCCTTGTGCAGCTGGTTCTTCAGACCACGAATCAGCAGCACCTGGGCGCGCACAGTTTGAAAAGCCTTTCCCCTCTCCGTCATGATTCCTCCGCAAATCGCATCACATTTCCCCTGAAGACCACGCGGATTATGCCGCGCTGTCCCTGCCTGTTCTTGGCGATAATCAATTCCATTCGCTTGCCGCCGAACTCATCGGGCGGTGTCCCGTCATCGTGCACAAAGATCACCACGTTTGCATCCTGCTCAATGCTGCCGCTCTCGCGCAGATCGCTGAGCACCGGCCGGCGGTTAAACTTTGCATTGTCTCGGTTGAGCTGAGCAGCTGCCACAACCACCACGCCCAGCTCCATGGCCAGCGCCTTGAGGTCGCGCGTGATCTGGCTGATCTCGTTGACCCTGCTGCCAAGGTTCTGCTCCGGTCGAAGCAGGCCGATGTAATCCACGCACACCATGTCCAGGCCGCCCTGATCTTTCAGCCGCACAGCCAGGTTGCGGATGTCGCTCACCCGGCAGATCGCCGCTGCATAGTGCTGGATATTCTCAAGCCCGTATGCCGCCATACCCTCGCTGATCCGGATGTTCTCCTTATCGCTCAGCGGTTCCAGTTTGATCAATCTGGAGAAGGCAATCTGCGAGATGTGCGCCAGCGTGCGCTGGGCATTCTCTTCATCGCTCATTTCCAGGCTGATATATAAAACCTTCTTGCCCTTGCCACCGGCGGCCAGCGCCATGCTCAGCAGCAGCGCGCTCTTGCCCACGCCCGGACGCGCGCCGATGACAACAAAGTTGCTGGGGATCATGCCGCCGTTCATCATGCCGTCAAGCAGATCCATGCCCGTAGTCACGCGCTGGGGAAGCTGCTGGGGATTCTCCCTGGCGTCCAATTCACCAAGCACCAACTCAAGCATGGAACGCGTGGTGACCGCCGTGCTTCCTGCAATGATTTCCTTGAGCTGATCGCAGGCCGTAAGACATACGCTGGACACAGGCGCATCCGGCTTGGAAAGCGCCGCGGATGTATCGACCAGCACCCTGCTGATCTCCCGCTTGAGCGCATTGTCACGGATGATCTGCGCATGCTTGAGCGCCAGGTCGATGCTGAAGCCCATGCCGCCGGCACAGATATTCACCAGCTCATCGTCAAGCCCCGTCGCTTCGACCATCGTCACCAGATCAATCGGCTGCTTCTTCTGCTCAAGATCCAGCGCCGCCTTGAAGATCGCCTGATGCTCCGCGCTTTCAAAGTGTGAAGGCAGCAGGCCCGTCTCGCTGGGGCGCAGCGTGTTCTGAACGATAGCGCTGAGCAAACTCTGCTCAGCTGCCGCCGATAATCTGTACTCCTGCATACGGATCGTAGCCCTCCGACTGTCTGCCGCCGCTGTCTCTGAGGATCGCGCGGTAATAGTTCACGCTGATGCCACCGCGGTTGTCGCTCTCGCTGGCCTTCTTCAGCGCCGCTTCCAGCACGTCAAATCCGTGAGCGTCCGCGTCTTCAAGCAGCGCATCGAGCGTCGCTTCGCTGTCCGTCAGACGATATCGGCGTATTAAACCATCGGCACGCTGAATGTTTGCAACGCGGTCAAGAAGCTCCCTGCCTTCTTCGTCATCCTCGTCATCCTCGGGCGGGAGCGCGTGCGGATACAACAGCCCCTTCTTAGGTTCTTTAAGTTCTTTAAGTTCTTGGATGTGGGGATCTGTTGGGGACTTGCCGGGGATCTGTTGGGGATCTGCCGGGGCGCTTGCTGGGGATTCTGCTGGGGAAAATGCTGGGGAATTGTCGGGGAGTTTGCCGGGGATTTGCTGGGGCTGACAGCAATGCTCGTCATACTTGGGAAGGGTGATGACACTATACTTGCTCTTCGCCGTCACGATCACATGGCCCGTCTTCTTGAGATGCCCCAGCGCCGTGCGCACCTCGTCTTCGGTCAGGCCGCTGGCAATGGACAGCTGACGCCGCCCCGTGAGGAGCTGCCCCCGGAGAAGCGTTTCGCCTCTCCAAAGGGTCTCCTCATGGTTCGCCAGCAGCAGCATGATGATATACAGATAGCCGGTCTTCGGCTCGTCGTGCCAATCCCAGTCAAGCAGGGAACGGCTCAGCTTAATGAAGCCGTCTGACAATCCGTATCACTCCTCATCTGCTGTCCGTGATCAGCCGATCACACAAACGTTGCAGCCTGCCAGATTGTAGCGCAGCCAATCCGCAACAGCACGCACCGCGTAGAGCCTCCAAGCGCCGCCGTCGCCCTCGTACAGGGCTGCCTGCGCGTTCTCATTGAAGCGGAGAATGAACGGGCTGGTGACCTGCTCAACCTCGCAGAACGTGCGCAGCGGCGTCAGCGGAACAGGATTCTTCAGGCTCACATCGCCCACGGTCACCACGCCCGTCTGCACCTGAACCGTCTGCGTCATGCCGTCATCGCTCTTGCGCATGCTCTGTTCCTTGCTCACGCTGCCGGCCAGCGTCATGACCATGTCGCGCGCATCGCTCTTCTCAAAGCAGGTCTGCATCATCACCTGGAATTCATCAGTCTCAAGGTACTGACCGAACTTGATCTCCGGCACAGGAGCCTGGCAGAGGATGCGGCGATGGCGCGTCTTGTGAATGCCCAGCGCCGGGGACAGCACTTCAACCGTCGTTTCGTCCGTCACTCGCACGATGTGCGTTGGCCTGCCCTCGGCAAACATGCCATCCACGTCAGCTTTGATCATGTCCACCAGGCCATACAACGAGAAAACCGTCACAGAGGAAGGCTCGGGCATATCCGGCGGCAGCACTCTCTCCATTCGGTTGAGACGACCGCCGTAATACGCATAGGTGCCGCCATTGATGTCAATCGTCTGCACCTGCTCCGCGGCTTTCTGCATCTCCATGCCGGTATTGATCAGGAATTCTTCAACGGCGCGCGCCGTTTCGGGATTGGGATTCATCTGCTTATACATCTGCGTACCTCTCTTTCTTACACACCAAAGTCAATGACCTTGGGAAGGATCGTCGTGCCGTCCATCCTCGTCTGGCCCGGCGTCTGGTTGGTAATTTCCGTCGCCGTGACAGCGCCGGTCGCTTCATCCTTGGCGAGGAAGACCGTCTGCGCATTGGGTACCGGCGGCGCAAGCGTGCTCTTCACTTCCACCTTGAACTCGGCAGCGTCACGCTTTTCATTGGGCGCGATGCTGATGTTGATCGCAATCGCGCGCTTCTTCTTCGGATCGGTATTCGGATCGAAGACGTTCTCAAGCACGCGCTTGAGCTCATAATTGAAACGCTCCGTCAGGCTGCCATCCATCAGCTCATCAAGGTTGCGGATCTGTCTCTGGTTTGCCATCGCTCATCCCTCCTCAGAACGGCAGCTCATCATCATCAATCTGGGTAAAGCCAGCATCCGCAGGCTTAAAAGACGGAGCAGCGCCCCTGCCGCCGCCATTACCCTGCAGTAGCTTCGGCTCGGGAATCTCGAAGTTGCCCTCGCGGATCGTCTGCACGCTGCGCGCTGCGCAGGCCTTGACGGCCGTATGTTTCTTGCCGTCGCTGCTGCCGATGTATTCTTCCTCGCGGAAGAGCAGGCCGATCAGCTTGCCCTTGAGATTCGCTTCGTTGAGCTGGCCACCCACCACGCATTGGAACGGCTCGTTGCTCTTGTCAATGCAGGTAATCAGACCCTTGAAGAAGGGATTGGTCGCGCCCTCGTTCGTCAGCAGGAAGCAATCATACGTGCCGCGCCACTTAGCGCCGCTTGCGTCCTTCTCCTTGGCGCGCTTGAACTGCGCATCGAAGTGTCCAGCGAACTCACCTTCGGCGATGTCGAACGCCAGCACAAGCTTCTGCGCCGGGCCGTTCTTGGTGTTCACCTTCTCGCAGCGCGCACCGGCGATCTTGCAGATGTAGCCGCCCGGCACAAGCTTCGGACCGCCGCTGCCGTCATAGGCCGCAGCCTGGTTGTAATCACTCGGAAGTGCGATCATTCTCTTAGCCCTCCATTTCGTAATAGGCGCGGATCGTCGCATCCACAGCCTTCAGGTCGTTCGGGATCTTCGCATCGGCAAACATGCCCATCGGAGATTTGACCACGCTCCTGCCGTCGTTCTGGGTGAGGAACCAATGGTCTACGCCGTCCGTCTCAGCCAGCAGCACGGTCGTAAACAGGCCGGCGACATTCAGCTTTTCATCCAGCATGCGGCCCTGCGTCTTCGGCTTGAGCATGCCGCTGTCATCGCGATCCGGATGATGCAGGAAGTACACAATCGCATCGTCCGTGCGCTTGCGCGTATCGATGTACGTACCGTCCTCCTGCCGCTCCCAGATCGTCGCGCTGCCCACGTCGCGCAGCAGATCATAGAAGCCCTTGGCCATGTCGGTAAACTTGCCGTAGCCCTTTTCCTCGGCCTTGTCGAAGGCGTCAAACGCCATCAGGTACTGGCTATCGTCGATGACGTAGCGCTTGTATTTGCCGCTGCGCACCGCGCGCTTGATCAGTTCATACATCATCGTCACGTTCGCCGCATTGCTCACGTTCACCACATGGTTGCCGAAGCCGTTGCGGAAGGGCAGGCGCTTGCCAGCCACGTTGAGCACGCACACCTCGCCCGGCTGGAAGTTGCGAAGGCTGGCGCTCTTACCGCTGCCGCTTTCGCCCAGAATCATTACAATCTCTGCCATTGTCTTTCTACCTTTCTTCGTCTTTGTAATCGATTTCAAACGGATTGCCCGTATCATCGTCGTATGGATTGCGGATATTTCCGTACCCGTGTCCCCAATCATCACAGCGGCCGCAGCCGTCGCACTCATTCTTCAGGAACAGCTTGCATCCGAACGCCATCGGCTTTCCCTCCCCATGCTTCTTCAAACTTGGCGAGAACGCTGTATGTGAACTGCTCCTCAGGGAATCGGTGCAGGATACCTTCCCAGTCTTCCGCGTCGTGGGACAGCGCCTTGGCAAACTCAAGCAGCTCTTCGCTGGTGAGCGCACCAATGTTCTTTAGCTCTATCGAATAGCTGGGCTTTCCCTCATTGTTCAGCCTGCCGGTGACGATCAGCGCTTCACCCTCAAGCTCAAACTTTCTGAGCCTGGCCATTCGTCTTCACCTCTTCCTGGATCTGCATCCACATCGCGCCCAAGCAGAACACCGTGCAGGCTACGACAATCGGCACACCGAACAACAGAATCAGCAAAACCTGAATCAGCGTCATGCAGCAGCAGCCCCCTCTCCCATTGTCTGGTCGAACACCATGCCATGCTTCTCAAAGAGGATCGACAGCAGCCTCATCTCAAACACCCGCAGCGTCCGCGGATGTTCGTAGCGGTTATAGAAGCTGTTGCGCTTGATCCCCGCTGCGTCAGCAACATCGGCCTTGTTCTTCGTGTGCATCCTGACCATCAGCAGGTCGATCTGCTCCCGGAAGTTATCGTCGGCCAGCTGCCATCTCGATTTCTTCATTGCGCTTTTCTCCTTTCCGTGCTATACTTTAGATGTGTTTTTTGCTCTGCTCCTCGTCGGCGTTGGCGCGCTGGCGGGAGCTTTTTTTATTTCCGTCCGGCGGTGGAAGCGCCGGATATCGGCTTCTTGGATTTGGTGCGTTGCCCGTCAGTTCAGCACAGGCAGTGGCATCGGATCGCCGCAGTTCTCGCAGTGGATCGTCGGCTCTTCGCTCAGCTCCGTCGGGAACGTGCTGGGATCGCGCTTCCATTTCAGCTTGCCATCCTTGCCATAGCTGGCAATGATCACGCCGTAGATCTTCGCAGAGAACAGACCTTGCTGCATCGGTGCGTGCGGATTGTGCTCCGGCAAATACTTCGTGCTGATGCAATGCCAAGCGCCCCACTTGCCATCGTATTTCTTGATGACCACTTCCGGCCCGTTCCCTACGACGTGCATCTGCTGGCACAGACAGCAGTCATAGCTGCCGTCGCCGCCTCTGCATTTCAGTCTTTCCGGCCTCGGGAAATGCTTGAAGTCAACAATGACCTTGCCGCCATCCTCAATGCCTGCGCCTTCCATACAATGGCCCACCACAGGGAACGCAACCATATCGGCAAACTTGACCAGGTTCTGAATGTCCCGATCCTTCAGATAATTCTCCGATACCGGAATATCAGGAAGCGTTTCCGGGAACTCGTCGCCGATGATGAGAACTTTACTTTTCATTGATCTTCACCTCGTTGCAAATGTTCAAGCACTTTGAACTTCCGGGGTAAAAAAATATAGACCAATCTCAGCGTCCGGGATCTGAAGAACCTGACACGCCTTCCGAATTTCATTCTGCTTCCACGGAATGCGATTGTTCAGCTTCAAAGACACCGTACGTTCAGATAAGTCCATACTATCTGCAAATTTAGCCTGGGTACCGCATATCTCAGTAATCTTTCCCAGCAGCTTCGCGTAATCAAACTTCATGTATCTCACCTCCATCCTTTGCTCAGAAGTTCAACTCCATTGAACAATTGTGATTCTAGCACACAGCTGAACTTGTGTCAATAGAAAATTCAATTATTTTGAACTTTTGTTTTTTGCTCTTGAACTTTTGTTCAAGACATGATACAATAAACAAAAACCAGAGGAGGCTGTAATGAATAAAGAAACAACCGCGTCACGTTTGAAACACCTGATGAAGTTGCGCAATTTGCGACAAGTTGACATTCTCAATCGAGCCCTTCCATATGCAGAACTGTTTGGAATCAAACTAAACAAATCTGACATCAGCCAATATGTTTCCGGTAAAGTTGAACCAGGGCAGGATAAACTCTTCATTCTTGGTGAAGCTCTGAATGTCAGTCCGGCATGGCTGTTGGGCTATGATATCCCTATGAATTGTGAGCAGGTTGTTTCTACTACTGACGCAATCCCCAACCACCCCGACATCCTTCCAGTCACTACGCAATACGTCCCCCTGCTGGGCGACATCGCCTGCGGCGAGCCGATCTATGCAGAGGAAAACCTTTCTGCTGTGCTGGCCGTCGGCGCGGAAGTCGATTGCGACTTCGCCCTGCGCTGCCGGGGAGATAGCATGATCGGCGCGAGGATCTATGATGGCGATATCGTCTTCATCAAGAAACAGGATACTGTGATGGATGGCGAGATTGCCGCCGTGATTCTGGATGATGACGCCACGCTCAAGCGCGTGTATCGTCTGGCTGACGGCCGCATTGAGCTGCGCGCAGAGAATCCTATGTACAAATCCATCATCGTCGGTGGCGACGCTGAAACCAGAAGCTTCCACATTCTGGGCAAGGCGGTTGCTTTCCAAAGCAGGGTGATATGATGAAGAAGATTCTTGTGTTTCTTCTGCTGATCGCGCTGGCCGTCCCTGCTTCCGCTGCCCCTTCCGATCCAGAAGCGTTCGCCGATTGGTTTGTGGCACAGGGCTTCGAGGGCCGAGAGTATTATCAATGGGCCGCGATCCTCAATGCGCTGACAGATGGGATCGACCGCAGCCGCGAAGCCCATCAGGAAATCAAAACGCCGGTCTTCGTCGCGATCTTGACCGGCACCGTCTATCATAATCAAGACTGCACCGCATTAAAAAACAGCTCCCGCATCCTCGAGCTTGATCTGCTCGAAGCGCAGGAGCGTGGGTTTGAAGCGTGCAGTAGATGTAAATAGGAGAATCGTATATGAAAAAGTTTCTTGCCATGCTTTTGCTGATAGTCGTCGCAATACCATGCCATGCAATGGCAGAATCCACTTACGCTGACGGTGTTTTTACACCGCTTAGTATGATTGAAGGTAGCGGAATTACTTTAGCAGAACACGCCGACAATGGATATACACGCGCATTGTTTACTCTACTCATTGGTTTATCGCTCAATATGGATGAAGACTATGGAAATGATCTTGATCTAACAAGAGTAGATAATATCTACCATGCCGGTTTTGTTGATGACTACTCCATTATTACCCTTCAATCTACCGACACCTTTATTATGGTATTCTATGTGCCCAATAGCGAAGAATCTTTCTTCTCCGTGTCCGACGTTGCTTCTTCCAATGGGTTATTTACGATGGCACAATCAATGTGCGACACATTATATAAAATTGACATGCAAGATTTCGCAGACGCAATGAGCGATTTCAATGCTCTAATTGCCAAGAACAAATAAAAAACGCCCGCCGGAGCTTCCACCTTCCGACGGGCAACGCACCACCAAACCTCGACCAAGAAGCCAGTATGTGCGCTTCCATTATAGCACATGCCTGGCTGTAATGAAAGGAAAATCAAATATGGCAAACACGAAATCCAAGCGCCCCAAGCGCGGCGCAGACGGCCAGTACCACGTTCAGAAGTACATCGGCAGGCGCGCCGACGGCTCCCGCTATTACAAGTGGTTCCACAATAAGGATTGGAACGCGCTGATTCTTGACGTTGCTCTTGAGAAGAAAGCCTTCGCCGCCGGCCAGATCCCGGAAGAGGAGACGCGCAGGCAGACTGAAGCGAAGCCCAAGGAGATGACGCTTGGCGATGCAATTGACAAGTACATTGATACTTGCCGCGTACTGACCAAGGGCAAGGACTTCTCCCATAGCACCATCCCCGGATACAAATCCATCCGGGAGCATGCTTTCCAAGATATCATCGACAAGCCCATCAGCCAGATTACCGTTGACGATATCCAGACTTCGCTGGACAGACGCGCCACCCAGGTCAAGAAGCTCAAGAATGGCAAGGAGAAAACCCTGTCCCCCAAGACGATCAAGAATGAGTATTACCTGCTCAAGCCTGTCATGGATAAATACGCGCCGGATCTGAACCTGAAGACCATCAAGCTGGCCAAGCGCAAAAAGAAAAAGGCGCTGATCCTGAACAACTCAGACGCGCCCATTATCCTCAAAGCAGCTTATGATCTGCACCCGGAGTTCTTCCTGTATACGCTCCTCACCATGAACACCGGAATGCGTCCCTCTGAGGTCTACGCGCTCCGCTGGGGCGATATCAGCGCCGAGCCGGAGATTGCCCTTGTCGATGGCAAGAAGGTCGTATACGGGCAAATTGACGTTCACAAGGCCATGGTCATGAATGAGGATCGCGTATACGAGGAGAAGGGCACGAAGACCGAAGCCGGCGAACGTGTGCTCAATCACGCATGGTCACTCTTCCAAGCGATCTATTCTATCAAGCAGCGCGGCGAAGATGACGATCGAATCCTTGAGATGACTCCCCGCCGGCAGCAGTATTACTGGGATCTGCTCCGCACCAATCTTGGCCTGCCCAAGGAGCGCCGCTTCTACGATTTGCGACACTATCATTGCTCCGTCATGGTGGCCACCGGCGCTCCCGAGGATTACATCGCCGCGGACATGGGACACAGCACCATTCAGATGGCGCACGATGTCTATGTTGAGATCATCGGCGAGAAGCAACAGGGTATTTTCGCCGGCGTTGCAACGCATACGGATGACCTGATTGCGCAGTTTAATTCGCTCAATGCAACAGACGATGCAACGGCTGGGCCAAAAGTACTTGCATTGACTGGAAACTAAATAGGTTCGAGTCCCACCACCGGCACCATTCAAGGAATTCAGCAATTGCTGGATTCCTTCTTTTTTTCAATTATTATTTGCTTTCTCTTTTTATCTCTCTGGATTATTGTACAGGCAGATGGCGTAAAATACAACACAATGGAGCGCAATGCAGCAGCAAATGCAACGCAAAAGCGCCCTGCCGGCATACAGCCGGCAGGGCGCTCATCGTTGTTTTGCTTTTATTTCAACCGTCATTTCCACATTGTCCTGTCCATTCGAATCTCGCATCAAACGGTTTATCCGTCCCTGCTTCCCGGTCAATCCACGCTTCCAACAAGCACGCGCCAGTCGCCAATCGGTGAAAAATGATTTCCGGCAGAATCAATGATTGTGATCACCGTATCGGCGGGGTCATCAAGCCCATCATTCTGATTCATGCCGGCCTCATCGCTTTGAGCGCCCTCTTCCAGCGCTGCAATGTGCTTATGCCGGCCAAGGCAGTCCCAGCTGGCGTCCAGCGGCGTCTCAATCACGCAGCCGGAAACAGAGCTGGAATGGATCACTGTCCCCCTGTCCGTCACCAGACCGACATGGTGGACGTCATCGCCGGATCGCTTGAACGCCAGCATGCCGCCGCGCGCGCCTTTGGTTCCTTCCTGCCGCCAGATCAGATGACGGTACTTGCTGCTGTTGCCAATCGATCGCCACAGCCAGTTTGTCCCCTCGCATCTGTAATCCGGCACGCCGCCTGCGCTGCGCCTGATCACTTCCCGGATCAGCGCAATGCAGTCCATGTCCTCGTATGCCGTCCCGATGCGCGCCTGCGCAGATCGAATCGCTTCATGCGCCCTGATCACCCGTTCCGCCTCCTTTGCACAGCGCCCACCATATGAGCGCAGTAAAAATGATCCAGATCATCCGCTCGCTCCTTACCTATTGCTTATTTGCCATCAGCAGCGCCGCTGTCACAAAGCCGATCATTCCTGCCAGTGGGACGATCCAGATAAGATGCATTGCGTTGATCATCCACGTCCCTCCTGATCAAATCGGCTCGTTGACCGTGATGATGGAACTCTCGTTCAGATCGCCACAGCAAATTCGAATATAATCATAACTGCCCCAGCCGGACGGCGCGGTCAACTGGATTACGTCACCGTTATCACCGTATACGGGATTAAACACATCTGCCGGCGGGTTGGCCGGATTGTGGCTTGCGTTGATGAGTTTCTGGAACGTGGAGCTGTATACGAAAAACGTGGTTCGCGGCGTACTGCCGCCATCACCCGAAATGTCATAGTATTCCATGTTCTTGAATCGGATGATGTCTCCCGTCTTTGCAGGAATCAGACCCGTCACACACCAACCGGTGGCAGCAGTATCACCGCTGGAAGACGTGCGCGTGTTGATCTTGTAGCCGTCCGGCACGCCGTCATTATTGTAGTCATCGCCGAAAATGGCTGTACCATCCAGCGTAAGCGACTTTTTAAGCCAGTTGGTGTATGTCACAACATCCGGGATCGCGAGACTGCGCGTAGAACCGCGCCCGACATTGATGACCTTTATTGTCTTCGCTGTGTAATCCGCAATGACAGCATACACACAGCTCTCCGTGGTCGTGCCTTTTACCGGATCGTAGTCCGCTTCGCGCTCCTGCCATGCGTCGCACTCCGTCAGGATAACCGGGATTCCCCTTGCGGTAGCAAAATCATAGTCCTGATGGACATGACCGCCGATGATGAATTCAATCTTACCCCCGGCATCCGTAAAGTCGTAAGGCAAACTATGCTTTGCGGTTGTGCCGCTCTTTCGATAATTATAATCATCGAACAGATCGAGCAATACCTGTACATAATCCTCCGGAGTGGTGATAATCCCGCCATTGGCGTAATCGTTGTTGAGCCACAGATGGCTGATCATGACGATATGCCAGTTCTTCGGCGTGCTCAGAAGCGTGTCGATGCACCACTGCAGCTCATCAGAATAGACCCACATCCGTCCTGTGCTCAGGCAGATGTAGCGCGTTTTTTCGATATGGTTGTCCATGCAGTAGTACATCTTTCCGTTCGTCGCATCGGTGCCCATCGCCATATCGCTTGTGCGCGGAATAAAGAAATCCGCCCGATCCCCGGCAGTTGATAACTCAGTAACCTGATTATCATGGTTCCCGATCACACTGTGGTGATTAGGAATATCGCCGACCAATTCTTTCCAGTCAGAGAGAATGTCGATTTCTCCAGAGCCCGCAACCGCAGCATCACCGCCGAAGAATGTTTTTGTCATGCCGGTATTTTTGCTCAGGTATTTAAGCAGAACGGGAGACACGCCGTGATTGGTCGTCCAGTGCGCGTCTGTGTACCAAAGAAAAGCAGATTTGTTATCCCCAGCATCGTTGAGGGCATCGTTGATCTCTGCCGCCTTCGTCTCGAGATACGTGCGCCAGTAATCCGGCACTGCGCCGACGCCAATCGAACTGATCATCGACGGCATCTCATCCGGCGTCATGGTCGCGGTCGTGCCAAGCTGCGCTCTTACTGCATCCGCGATGGCTGTGAGCTTGCTGTCCTCAATCTTCCGATACGCCATCAGTATCTCACCTCCGATGCATCGGGCAGCGCGGCGAGAACGTCGGCGACGATTTCCTGCTGATCCGCTGCCGTCCAGTAGTCCGTGCCGCGCTGCGGCGTGTAGCCCGCCGGACCGGGTTCACCCTGCGGGCCGTCAAACTCGCCAGACTCTTTCGCCTCGTCCAGCGCGGTCTCGACAGCGGCGTTCAGCCCGGCAGCGCCAACCTTCGCGTCAATCGCTTCCTTTAACACACTGAGCGCATCGCCTACAGCACCAGCATCAGCCGCTTTTCCGCTGACAGAAAGAGTCGTGTCAAGCTCAACGAAAGACTCGCCGCCCTCCGGCGCTTCCGCAAGCTCCGCAGCCATCCCGGCGATTTCCTGCTTGTCCGCGTCGGTCAGCACGTAGCTCTTGCCGGCCGGGCCCACAGGACCAATCGGACCTTCAGGACCGGTTGGCCCCATCGGGCCGGCAGGACCGATCGGTCCACGCGCACCTTTTTCTCCCTGCGGTCCCCGGGGACCGGTCAGGCCCTGCGGACCCATACTGTTCCTCAATTCAATTTTTATTTCGTTTTTTCCAACGACCCTCATCTTGCACCTCCTGCCACAGCCAGAACCGACAGCCTGCCCTTGAGCACAGCCGTATGCTGGCTCCTGGTTCCATTCAGTCTGCCGTTTGCGTCAAATACACCGTCACGCACCACGCGGAACGACCATTCGTAATGATCCGGCTTGATCCTGGCCGTGTCCTCGTAGGTAAACATCATGTCAAATGCATTGCCCTCCGCGTCGGGCAGAAGCATTTTGCGCAGGATCAGCGTGCCGTCACGCCTGACCATCGTGAATACGCCGACGTCCTCCTGCGTAATCTTTCCCTTCTCCGCCGCAAACTTTACAGCGCCGGTGTCTCCCTGCGGGATCCTGATCATCGTTCCCTGAACCTCTACAGCCATCCGCATCTCCTCCTCATTGGCCATTATTCTCCTTCAGATATTCGTCGCCGAATACAGATTTTTGTATGCCGTCACGCTTCCCGCGCCCATGGGCCTGAGCATGCGCATCGCCTCATAGAAGCTCTGCAGATAAACCTGCGCCCTGCTTTGCTTGGCCAGATTGCCGCCGGAAAGATGCTTGTAGCAGATATAGCTCACCAGCGCATCATGCACATGCTCCGGAATCCGCGGCACGTCCAGTCCGCTTTCAAGCGCAGGATAATTCACCTGACAGATAACGGTCACATCCTGATTGCGCACGGCTGTCTGATGCATGCCGCATCCGTCCGGACAGACGCCGAACGGCACGCATCGGCCGGTCTTGTCCCTCATCTCTACAACGCGTTCGATATCGAATCCATCCAGATTCACGCGGCCGTTTTCGTCCGCATGGCAAACGAAGGTTTCCCGCGGCTTGTAATACTGGCGCAGGATCAGCTGATACCCCGTATTCATATACATCCGAAACCTCTGGTCATACTCGCTCATATCGCCTGGGTCCTCGTCCAATTCAAGCATCGCATGCCTGATAATCTGATCTGCGGTCACGCGCCAACGCCTCCTTTCATACCGTCTTTTTCCTCTCCGTCCATTGCCTTGTCTGCCGCCATTTTGTCCGTCCTCCTCTCTTTTTCATCATAAAAGCCCGGTCGCATCAGCGCGTCCGGGCTTTATCCGCATATGAATGCGCAGCGCCGCAGGGAACTCTCAGGAAATCCCCCCGCAGCGCTGCGCAAGTATAATGTATCACACCATATATCCAGCGTCAATGCGACGCTTTACGACACTTTATGTCATCTTCTCCTATCGCATGAAATAAGCCCTGCTCCCGCAGGGCTTTTGTGTATATCTCATTTCTTCCTTCGGATCTTCGCCACAAAGAATCCCTCGTGCAGCGCATCCGGGCAGACGCACAGCGTCCCCGGAATCGAAACTGGCAGCTGCGGCACGGATGCAAACGCAGCCAATTCCAGCGGCACCACCTCGGCATTTGCCTTCCGGAGTACGCGCGTAACGATATCCTCGTTCTCTTTGGCAAGCACAGAGCAGGTGGAATAGATCATCTCGCATCCCGGCCGCAGGAGCCTGAGCGCTTTTTCAAGCAGCGCCGCCTGCTGCTTCGTGGTTCTTGCGAGGAATTCTTTCGAGAACTGTCCCTTCGATCGCGCATTGCCCAGCTGCACGGTGCCGCTGCCCGAGCAGGGCGCATCCAGCAGGATGCGGTCAAAGGAGAACAGGTCGTCCATGTTGCGCGAGTCGATGTTCATCACCGTCACGCGCGTCGCGCCCTGCCTGGCGACATTATATTTGAGCCTGTCCGCGCGGATCTTATTCATCTCGCAGGCCGTGATCATCGCCTGATTGCCCGTCATCGCGGCGATCTGCGTCGTCTTGCCGCCGGGGGCCGCCGCCATATCCAGCACGTTTTCGCCTGGCTTCGCGCCAAGCAGCAGCGGCGGGATCATCGACGAGAGGCTCTGCAGATAGATCTCCCCGCGCGCATACATCTCCAGCGCCGTCAGCGCATCCTCGCGCGCGTTTTTCACGATCATCGCATCGGCGTACCATGAAACAGGCTCCGTCTCGATCCCCTGCGCAGCAAGCGCCTCGCACACAGCCTGTGCATTCGTTTTGAGTGGATTGGCGCGCAGCGTCACGGCGCGCTGCGCCGCATAGCCTTCCGCAATCTTCTCCGCCGTCTCCCCGCCATACTGCGCAATGAGCAGTTCCTTCAGATATGCCGGTACACCCTCGTGCATGGATCTCTCTCCTTCAGCGGGCGCATGCCCGGATATTCTGTCTTCGCGTGGTTCTATGATATCATGCGCCGATTCGAAATGCAAGAAGCGCCGCAGGAAGCCATATCCCGCAGCGCTTTTGTATGCCGTTTTAATCAAAGAACCTGCGCACATACACGCTCATCCACGCAACCAGCGAGCCGATGAACAGCGTGATGCCCACGGATACCGGACCCGCCGTCGCGCCCAGCAGCGCACCGCCCACCATCATCACAAAATCCCACAGCGTGCGCACCACGCGGAAGGACCAGCCCTTGCGCGCGGCGATGATCTGCGGAATCGCGTCGTACGGCGCCACGCCCATGTCCACGCACATATACGTCGACGCCGCCAGCAGGAATATCGCCAGCGCCGGCACAAAGATGATGATGCGCGCCGTCATGGAAAGCGTTCCCAGCGCCGGGAACTGATCGATCACGAACATGAAAAACTGAGCCACATAGCCCACGACGGTCATGTTCGCCAGCGTGCCCAGACCGATGCGGCTGGCGTCGTAGCGGATGACGATCAGCATCATCACAATATTGAACAGCAGCTGCATCGTGCCGAACGGAATGCCGATGTTCATGCTCATGCCCATGGTCATCACCGAGCACGGATCCGTACCAAACCCGATCATATCAAACACCGCCACGCCAAAGCCCATCAGCGCCACGGCGGCAAACAGCGCAGGCACCCTGCGCTCCATCCTCGGGCGCTTCATCCCCACGACAAACGCCTTGATCTTCTCTTTCATTTTCTTCTATCCTCCGTATAAGCGGCGCACGCCGCATGCAGTCCAGCGCCATATTATACAGAAAGAAATGCGAAACATCAAGACGGGAATTGCAAAAAACGTAGGGAACGTTCGGGGACGCTGTCCCCGAACCCCTGGCAGGGACATTGTCCCTGCACCCTTCTTCGCTTCGCGCCGGTTTTAAGACGCCAGGATATAAATTCGGACGCAGGAAATATCCTGCGTCCATGTTTATTGATTTATCTCTTCAAGCCGCCGCGAAGCGGAAAGAGGGAGTCTGAGGGACAATGTCCCTCAGGCAGGTCTGGGCGGCAGCCCAGCGTCCCCCCGCCCTTACAGCTCGTCTGCCGCAGGCTGCATCAGCACGACGCCCTGCGGGACGGAGTCTTTCGTGATTTCCAGCTCGCGAACAGGCTGCGCGCCCTGCACGCCCATCAGCGCGAGGAAATCGTCGACCTTCGCAATCGGGTACGGGCAGCGCCTCGTCTTCACGTGCATCGGGATCACGCAGGCGGGCTTCGCCTGATCGATGATCGCCTTCGCGCCCTGCGCATCCACGGTATATGTGCCGCCCACAGGGATCATCATCACGTCCGCGCTGCTGATAGCCTCCAGCACGTCCTCGTCCGGCATGCAGCCCTGATCGCCCATGTGCACGATCGTCAGGCCGTCTGCCGTAAAGATGCGCACCATGTTGCCGCCGCGCATAGAGCCCTCGGCGTCGTCGTGATAGGAGTTCACCGCGCGGGAGGAGAAGCTGCCCACGCACGCCAGCTCCGGGCCGCGCGCGATCACGGGATTGCCCTCGATCATGCGCGTCTCACAGTGGTCATGATGCCCGTGGCTCATCGTGATCAGATCCGCTTTTAGTCTAATCATGTCGATGCCCACGCTCTCGTCATACGGGTCGGTGATCGCCACCGTGCCATCCTGCGCCGTCAGCCGAAAACATGCGTGTCCGATCCATTCAATCTTCATCTTCTTTTCCCTCCTGCATCGCGCACCAGTTCCAAATTACGGCCCCCGCTTCGCGAAAACCGCTTGTGTCCGCGTTTCTTTGCATCAGGGCTGCCTGCGCGCGCAGCGCCGGCAGACCGTCCATCATCCGGTCCTGCCACGTCAGCCGCAGGGCGTCGATGATCAGCTGCCTGCCCGCCGGGGTCAGCGGCTTTCTCGCCTTGCCGAGCCATCGCGCAGCCAGCGCCTGTGCGCTGCATCGCGGGCTGTCCCAGTCCACAGCGCAGGGGCAGCTGCATGCAATCCCTGACAGCACATCGTCCGCAGGCGTGAGCAGCAGCAGCCCATCTTCCTCGCGGCAGTCAAACCCCGCGCTTGCCATGGCGTCCAACAGTGCAGCTCTGGCAGATTCGTCTTCGCAGCGGCGAAGCGCGTCGCTCACCAGCAGCGCACCCCGCTCCGGAAAGCGCACGAACCCGCGTCCGCCTGCTTTCAGCATCGCTGCGCGCGCCGTGTCGCGCAGCTGCTGCGCCGTCACAGGCGCCATGTGATCTCCATCACGGCGCTCGACGTGCGCTCGCCGCCCATGTATACGTCGTAATCCAGCCTCAGCTCGCCGCCGCGTTCATCCTGCTCGATGCCTACGCTGCGCGTATCCACAGCGACGGGAATATCGCCGTAGATCGTCACATAGCTGGACGAAACCTTCTGTCCCGGCAGGAACGTCAGCATGCTGGATACCATGCCCCTGCGCTGCATGCGCGCGCGGTTCTCTCTCTGTGTTCTGCCCGGCTTCATCGTCAGGATGATATGCGCCTTTTCCTCGTCCTGCACATCGTCATATTCCAGCACGATGCCGTCCGCAGTTTCCCTGAGCATGCCCGAGCGGGCGTTCTTGATTTCATGCACATCGCCGTCCGGCTCCGTCAGCCGGGAGACGACGCGCATGCGTACTTTCTTTTCCTCAGTCATGGCTCTCCTCCTCGCGTCCCATCGGGATCACATTAAGCAGCATGCACAGCGCCAGCAGGCACAGCACGAATGCATAGACCATCGGCAGCAGCACCTCTTCCGTCATCGGATAGCAGGAGCCCGCCGCCGTGGCAAAGAGCACAAGGCATGCCGGGATTCTCAGCCCCGGCGCGGCAAGAATCGCATACAGGCAAAGCATGTCCGCCGCCAGCCATGCGCCGCTGGTTACGCCCGGGCAGACGATCAGCGCGCAGAGCGTCAGGACAAACGCGCGATGCAGCGCCGGCTTTTCCTTCCAGCGGCTGATGAGCGCCCATACGCCCGCATACGCCGCCACGCCGGCCCATGCAAAGCCGCGCATCACGTAGGCATAGTGGGTCTGCGTATAATGCTCCTGCGCGTAGGTCAGCGTATCGATTCCCGGCAGGTGGCGCAGGATCGGCGCGTACTGCGCCATCTCCTCCACGACCGCGCGCGGAATCAGATTCGCAGCGCCCGGCGCGCCTCCGGCGTACACCGGCATGCCCAGCACAGCGCCAAACAGGCTGCCTGCGGCGTCTCCGATCGGCATGCCGCCAAGCACAGCCGGCACGCACAGCGCAAGCATCACGCCGGCGATCACGCCAGCCTCACGCTTCCAGTTCTTTCTGTCGATCATCGCCGGCAGCGCCAGCAGGCACGCGCCGCACAGCGCGCACGCCGCGCCATAGCACGCCGAAGCAGCCACCGTTTTCGGCTTATCGCAGCCAAAGCGCAGTGTCAGCGCCGCGCCCATCAGCGCCAGCGCCGCAATCTCCACCAGCGCGCTGCACGCCGCATTCATGAATCCCTGCGGCAGGATCATGCACAGCGCCAGCAGCACCTCCACGCGGATGCCAAGCCCTGCGCGGTCCGCCGCGCGGCTCATCAGCAGGGCGATAAGCAGATAGCAGCCGATGGCAAAGAGCTTGAGCAGATACATGTCATAGACCGGTCCGCGCGTGAGGCTATAAACAAGCAGCCTCGCCGGGGCCGAAAGGAAGGACTGCGCCTGCATGCCCGCGCCAAAGCCTGTGTCCATCGCGCGCACCAACGGCTGCATCACATTCACATAGATATACGTCTTCTGGTTGATCGCCAGCAGCATGATATACAGTCCCGCCGTAAGGATCACCTGGCGCAGCGCCGTGCGCGAGAAGCTCACGCGCGAAAGCAGCACGCAGAGCATCAGCATCGACGCATGCACAAACGCGCTCATGGCGATAAACAGCGCGCGATTGTTCCAGCCGCCAATGTCATTGAGATTGGAAAGCGGGCCGGAGGAGACGTTATCAAGCGCCAGCGCGCCGGACAGCACCAGCGTCAGCAGCGCAGAAAACACCAGCCGGTGCTTCGTCAGGAAGCGGTCGACGCGCTCCGCGGCCTGACCCGCATGAAACAGCAGTTTGCTCATCATCACAGCAGGCCTCCCTTCGCCGCAAAAACACGATTCCTGCGCATCCGCGCAAGCAGATCGCGCGAGACGACCACCAGCGCTGCGAGCATCATCAGCGCGAGCACGCGCTCGTCAATCGGCCTCTGGCGCATCAGATAGGGCACATAGCTCATCAGCGACGCTCCGACAACCAGCAGCGGCATGAACCTGCGCCGCGGATGCTTGACCGCGTAGAGGATAGAGAGCATGTCCGCCAGATAGAAATATCGCTCGTGGATCTTGGGCATGACAAACGGCAGGAAGATCGCGAAAAACAGCGCCAGCTCCAGCGTCATGTCCGGCGTGATCTCCTTCCAGTGCATCAGCCAATAGATGACCACAATCAGCGTCAGCACCACGCACGCATACAGCGCCGCATGCTGCAGATCCGGAAAGAGATCGGGATTCAGATAGCCGTTAAGCCCCTTGCCGTCGATGCCTTCGATATAGCGCATCCAGGTGAATTCCTGGCTGCTGGCGAACTCAAGCATCGGGAAGAAGAGATACAGGTTCGGCGCGTTGTAGGTCAGGCGGTCGTAATACTGGCCCATCGACTGATTGGCATAGACGCTCACCGCGTCCATAAACGTTCTGCCGGCGATCAGCGCCGGGATCATCGTGACCACATACGCAGCGAAGAACGCAGCGGCATGGCACCAGTCGTACTTCTTATGCAGAAGGCCAAAGAGCACCACCGGGAAAAAGAAGATCGTCTGCAGCTTGAAGGCAAACGCCACGGACAGGAAAATCGCCGAGCGCATGGGCCTGTCGGTTTCAAGCATGTACAGGCTCATCACCACCAGGAACGCATACACCGAGTCGCACTGACCCCAGCACGCGCCGTCCAGCAGCGTCGTGGGCAGCGCCAGCATGATCAGCAGCACGGGCAGCTTTGCCTTCTCCCCGCCGAATACGCCCGCGGCGCGCATCATCGCCAGCGCCAGCAGGTGGTCAAAGATCACCGTCACATACTTGATCAGGTACAGGTCGTTAAGCGACGACTTGGAGATGATCAGCAGCGCATACTGATACAGCAGGTTGTAATCGCCCACATTCTGCGCCAGCAGCGAGAAGCCGCCCGCGCGGAATTTGTCTACCCATTTGGATAAAAAGGACGTATAGTCCGCCGTCACAAAGTCGAGCATGCTCACACGCGCGATCATCGTCAGCGCCGCAAACGCGCCGACAAAGCACAGCGTGTACGCCTTCGGTCGCTCCAGCGCGGCATAGCCCGCCATCAGACCGCCGTATACCAGCGCAAACAGCGCGGCAAGCCCCAGCGTCTGCATGAGCGTTCCCGCATGCAGCAGCGTCGCGCCCATCTGCAGCGACAGGATCGCAAACAGCGCCAGCGTCATGCCCAGGGCAAGCGCCGCACTGCGGGTAGTTTCCTTGTTTCTCATATTTCAAAGCTCCTTGATGATCGATATGATCTTTTGCAGCACATAGTACCATCGATTTTATCATTATATCATACTTTTCTGAGCATCTCAACGTCTGCGCGCTGCCAAATCTGGCATGGCCACAAAATCAAAAACTGGCACTTTACTCCATGCCAGTTCATGCTATAATGTCTTTATCGAAGAAATTCATCCCGTCAGAAAGGGGTCTTCCTCATGTCAAACAGCCGCAACAAAACCTTCAGAATCTGCTTCATCGGTCTGATGGCTGCGATCGTGTTCGTCGTCAATTATTTCCGCATTCCCTTCATGGGCACGCAGCTGCACATGACCAACGCGCTTTGCGTGCTCTGCGGCCTGCTCTTTGGCCCGGGCGCGGGCTTTCTGGCGGCCGGTCTGGGTTCCGGTCTGTATGACATCGTCGCCGGCTGGGGCGTGGAGTGCATCATCACCTTCATCAACAAGGGCGCTATCGCCCTCGTCGCCGGTCTGATCGGCTATCACGCCGCCCGCCGCGACAATCCCTCCGCCGCCGACCACGCCAAGATCATCGCCGGTTCTGTCCTCGGCTCGCTTGCCTATGTCGCGCTCTATATGCTTAAGACCTTCATCGCCGGTCAGCTCATCGACGGCCTGACCCTCGACGCAGTCACCGCCAAGATGCTCACCAAGCTGCCCGGCAGCCTGATGAACGCCGTCTTCGCCTTCATCGTCGCGCCGATTCTCCTTGGCGCGCTCAAACCCGCGCTCAAGAAAGCGGGTCTGTACGACAAGCTGTGAGGGGAACGTTGGGCTGCCGCCCAAACCCGCCAAGGGACTTCGCCCCTTGACCCCATGTTCGCTTCGCGGCGGTTTTAATCTTCTTCACCGTAAAACGCCTCCGGTTTCACCGGAGGCGTTTTTGCACATAAAATCTTAAAACATGCGCGAAGCGTAATAGGGAGTCTGAGGGACAATGTCCCTCAGGCAGGTCTTAGGGCGGCAGCCCTAACGTACCCCCCGTCCTCACACGCGCTCGCCCGCGCCGATCTTGCGCGCGCGCTTCCAGAGCGCGTCTTTTTTGGTCACGATGCGCTGCTTCTTTTCGCCGGCTTCGCACAGGGTGAGCGCGATACGGCCCGGCGCGATCAGCGGATGGCGCAAAACCCGTGCGGCGCAGGGAGCCTCCGGCGCTTCGCGCGTCAAGGCAAGATAGCAGTATTTCTCGTCTTCGTAAGGTGCGTCTCCGCCCTTGAGCTGCTTGTGCAGCCGCGTGCGCTGCACGCGTACGGCAAAGTGACACCAATCGTCCCCGGTCATCGGGCAATTGATCGATCCGGCGGGGCACGGCGCAGCCGCATGCGCGCCCAGCGCAGTCAGTTCCCGGCGCACGGCCGCCAGATTGGCAAAGCCCTGCGGCGTGCCCGGCTCAATAAGCACAAGCATCTTTTCGCTCGCCTCCCAGAGCCTGCGCGCGACCGGCAGGCGCATGTCCTCGCGCAGCTCGCCGAGCATGTAACCCTCGACCACCAGCTCAGCCTTGGGCAGCGCCGCCTGCGCCGTCAGATCGCACGGGGCCCACTGCGCCCTGGAAAGCGCACCGCTGCCCGCACGCATCAGCGTGCTGCCGACGCTGCGCATCGCGTCCTCGCGCTCAAGGCAGGTGATCGCATCCAGATCGAGCAATTCTGCCGCCGCCCACGTTGCCGCGCCCGTGCCCGCGCCGCAGTCCAGCAGCGTGCGCGGCGCAAGGCCGCTCGCCTCCAGCGCCTGCAAAATCGCCTCGCGCGCCGCTTCAAACGTCGCCGGCATGCGCGCAGCCGCATACGCCGCCGCCTCGCCCTCGCGCGTGAGCAGGCGGCTGCCTGTCCCCGTTTTCATCCGGTAATTCTCGCTGATCGTCTTCGCGTCACGCTCCAGCTGTGCATTTTCCCTGCCTGCAAGCAGCGCCTCCAGCGCATTCGTCAGTTCCTGAGGAAACAATTGATCGTCCGTCCTTTCCATTGCTCAGCGCGCGCATCGCGCGTTCCACGCGCGGCATCACATCCTTGCCCCGCGAGGTGAGATAGTCATAGGCAATCGTTTGCACTTCGCCATCCGGCGTGAGGTTGTACTGCATCGAGCGCATCCCAACCGGATCATGCACAAGAAACACCCAGAGAGCCGCCCGCTCGCGCGTGAGCTCCGCACGCAGCACGGCGAGGATTTCTTCCAGCTTTTCCTGCGTCATCGCGTCCGTCTGCAAATAAGTCGACAGCACGCGCCTCTCGCCGAACGCATAGGCTTTTCTGCCCAGCATCGCCAGCTCACGCGCTGGCAGGCTCATATCCATCAGGCCCATGCCCTCCCGTCTGAGCCAGGCTTCGTCCAGAGAAAGCCGCCTTGCCTCTCGCTCGCCCCAGGCTGCCTCTTCCTTGGTGATTTTCGCGCTCTTCAGCGCGATCGTATCCAGATAGAGCGCGGTGATCGCCAGACGCTCGTCCTCCTGCGTCACACTTACGCCCGCCTCCTGCAACAGCCGCAGCACGATCACGGCGCATGCACCGCTGTCCTCAATCTGCGCATACGGGATATCCGGCGGATAGTCCGTCGGATGGTGGTCCACGCAGGCAACGACTGTGCCCGCCCGCGTGCTCTGATGATGATCGACGAGGATCTGCTGATCGCCGTCCTTTGTTTCGCCAGTCATGGCCGTGATGTCCACGCCGAATCGCATCAGCACGCGCCGGGACTGCCGGTCCGGCGCACGGAGCACGATTTCGCACGGAATATTCCATGCGGCAAGCAATCGCTGCATCAGCACGCAGCTGATCACGCTGTCCACATCCGCGCCGTCGTGGCCCGTGATCACCAGGCGGCCGCGCTGCGCGGCGCGCGAAAGAATTGCGTGGAGACGCTCTGTTCTTTGACTCATGGTTTTCTCCTCGGAACTGGGGGTTACGCCGGGCGGCTGCCCGGACCCGCTTGAGGGATTTCATCCCTCAAACTCCCTTCTTCGCTTCGCGGCGGCTAAAAGCTGCTTTGAAAAAAGCGGGCTGCGCCCGCTTTATGGTTTAGTAGGTGGTTGTCCACTCGGTTGGATAGCCGCTTACAGCCGCCACACCGGTGGATTTGAAGTTCTTTTCCAGCTTCGTATTGAGCTCCAGCAAGCGGTCGACGATCGCGGCGCTGTGTTCATCCGTTGCCGGTGTCGGCTTGAAATCGTTCACCTTCTCCTGCGAGGAGATGGAGCACGGCACGATGCGGAATCCCTCGTTTTCCACGATGCCTGTCTGCGGATAGACGCGCCATCGCTGCTGAAAGATATAGGTATCCATATCGTCCGGGCGGGTATTGCCTGCGAACGAGAAATTGCCCAGCGAATAGCAGATATACCTGCCCTTGTATTCCTCAATCGGGTTGATGCGGTGGCTGTGATGGCCGATCACCAGATCCGCACCGGCATCGATCGTCGCGCGGCCCAGCGGCACCTGGCGCTCATTGGGCACATAGTCCTTTTCCTCGCCCCAGTGATAGGAGACGATCACCAGCTCGCAGCCAGCGTCGCGCAGCGCCTGAATATCGCCCTCGATGGATTCGTAGATATTGGCGTAATTGCCGTTAAACGTCTGATAGGAGAGCATGCCGATGTCCACGCCGGTCTCGGTCGTGAAGATGCTGCTGCCCAGATGGCCGCTGTAGAGGATGCCCGCACCATGGAGCGCCTGGCAGGTGTCCTCATAGCCCTGCTCGCCGTGGTCCATGATGTGGTTGTTTTCCAGCGACACCGCTTCCACGCTGCCGGAGGTTAGCACCTGCACATACTCCGGCGGCGCGGCAAAGGAGAAGGAATTCTGCGTCTTGCTCTTGGTCGTGGTCAGCGTGCCTTCGAAATTGACGAGCGTCATGTCGTCCGCCTCAAAGATCGCGCGCGTGTTTTCAAACGGAAAATCAAGTCCCGACGGCTCAAGCTCCAGCTGCTTGTCAAAGATATTCTTGCCGCTCTTGCGCCTGTCGCCGCCGATGGTCACATCGCCCGTCGCCGAGATGGTCACGATCACCGAGCCGTCGTCCTGATAGCGCCAGTCGCTGCCATCCTCCCGCTCGTACCAGGGGCGCGTGTCAAACACGGCGTCCTCCCAGGTCTCTGCCACGGGCGGCTCGCCGCCCTCAAACAGCGACAGATCGAGCATCTCTCCCATGGCGCACGCAGGGATCAGCAGCGCCATCAGCAGCGCAAGCATGCACAGCAGTCTCGTGTTCATCGTGTGTTTCTCCCATGATTGTATCCGGATCGTAGTTTACGGATTGTTCAGCAGTTCGTGGAATTTAACGCGGTTGCTCTTCCATCGCACATCCAGCGCGGAGGAATCGCCGACGGTGCCGTAGGAATACATGCCCTTTTGTGGAATGCTGAATTCCACAAAGTCCGCATCCCCGTTCATCAGCGCATAGCCCTTCGAAATTGCGCCAAGGATATCCATCGCCGAGAGGTTCATCTTCATGCCGGAGGACACCTGATTGTACACGCCCACCAGCTCCAGCAGCGACAGATCGCGGCACTTGCCAAAGAGCTGCCCGACGACCTTGCGCTGGCGCTCAGTCCGGCTGAAATCGCCGCCGGAGCCCGTCGCGCGCGTGCGCATATAGGCCAGCGCGATGCGGCCGGTCATGTGCGTCATGCCGGGGCCCTTGGGCATATTGGGGTCCTGTCCCATCAGGATGCTCCTGATCGCCAGATATTCCGCCTCGTCGATCTCGATATCCACGCCGCCCAGCGCGTCGATCACTGGCTTGACATGCTCAAAATTGATGAGCACCGCGCCCGTGATCTCGATATCCAGCTCCCGCTCAAGGCTTCCGATGATGCCGTCGAAGCCATGATAGCGATAGAGCAGATTGGCCTTGGTATCATTGCCGTTGGGGTTTCTGATCTTGCTGTCGCGCAGCACGGAGGTCATGATCACGCGATTGTATTTTTCGTCCAGGGTCACGATCACGATGGTGTCCGTGCGCGCATCCTCAACGATTTCCTCCGCATAGCCATCCTGGCCAAGAAGCAGATAGTGCGTCAGCTGTGTGTTTTCCTCCGCCGCTGCCGTTTCGCCCAGCGCCCATGCAGGCACAAGAGAAAGAAGGACAAGCAGGACGGGAATGATGCGTCTGATCATGATGATGGGCCTCCGGCCAAGCGTTCTTCAAGCATTCTTCATCCAATAAACGAATGAAACAGGGATTTTCTTCCCGTTGTGGTCTTTATACAAACAGCGCGCGCAGAAGCATCGGGCCTTCCTCAAGGAAATCGCCTGTCTGACGGGCATGCTCCTCGTCAAACTTGCGCATCTCGCCCTTCTCACGGCTGTCGTAGATCGCAAACGGCACGGGATTGCCGTCGTGACCGCGAGTAGCAAGCAGCGTCGGATGATCCGAGAGGATCAGGATGCGATGCTCGGGATCAACGCCCGGCAGGCGCTCGAGCAGGGGCTTTACCACCCGGCTGTCCAGACGCCTGATCGCCTCGCACTTGCCCTCCACGTCGCCGCCGTGGGCGCATTCGTCCGGCGCCTCCACATGGATGCAGCAGAAGTCTGCGCCGCCTTCAAGCGCCGCGATCACCGCGTCCACCTTGCCCTCGTAGTTGGTGTTCAGCTCGGCGTTCGCGCCTTCCACGCGCGGGGTATCCACGCCGCAGAGATTGGCAATGCCCCAGACCAGCGGCACCGCGGAAACCGCGCTGCCCTTCTTCTGATAGAGGGAATCGAACGATTCAAGGCTCATCGCCGCACCCGGGCCCCACGGCCAGATGCAGTTGGCGGCGAGCTTGCCCTCAGCCTTTCGCTTCACGTTCACCGGATGATCGCGCAGGATCTCAAAGGACGCGCGCATCAGCGCCGTCAGCTCCGCGCCCAGCTCCCCCTTGGGCATATAGCCCGCCACGTCGCTGCCCAGGATGTTGTGCGGCTCAGTAAAGCACATCTTCGCCCTGTCCGGCTCATGCGCTGCGTCGATCACGCCGGTATGACGGAAGGTCGGCGTCACATGAATCGTAAAGCCGATCGCCGCCGCCAGCGAGCCAAATCGCGGATCGGCGCACAGATCCTCCATAAGCTGCACGGCCTCTTCGCCCTCGATGCTGCCGCCGTTGTGGGAGAGGATCTTCGCCGTGTCAAAGCTGTCGCCCTCCAGCGCGCAGAGATTGACGCGCAGGCTCGTTTCGCCCGGCTGGATCACCACGCCCATGCCAGCCGCCTCTAAGGCCGAGCGGCCGGTGTAGCAGGTGCGCGGGTCATAGCCGAAGATCGAGAGGATCGCCGTGTCGCTGCCCGCGCTCACGCCATGGGGAACGGTCTGACACATGCCAAGCCTGCCGCCGGCCAGGGTATTCATATATGGACAGTCGAGCGCGGCCAGCGGGGTCTTTCCGCCCAGCTGCTCAACCGGTTCGTCTGCGATGCCATCGCCGATGATGAGCACATACTTCATAAATCTGCGCCTCCAGCGCCGCGCATGACGCGGCATTTTGGTCTATTATACCGCAATTCCCCTGATCAATCAATGCCCTTGCGTTTTCCGGGCGGTCATCATGCGCCGCAAAGGTACATAGACTGATATCGTCAGCGCGCACACAGGAAAAAAACGTATAAACCGCCTTCGCCATGTACATCCTTATATGTAGAAGCGGCCCTTTGCGGGGCTGCGATTCCCCGCTGGCTGCGGGATCAGACCCAAGGAGGGACCAGAAGATGGAGATGTCCTCAAGCCGCATCAGGCAGGACGAACCCGCTGCGATCCGCCGCCCGGTTCGCGGGCCGCACGGCGGCTGGCAGAAAAGCGAGATTGACGCGCTGAAGGCGCGCATTGACGAGGCTGAGAAAAACGGCGAATCGCTGCGCAGCGTATTCGACCGGCTCGCCCTGGAGCTGGGCAGAAAACCCAACAGCATCCGCAACTTCTACTACGCTCAGCTGCGCACGCAGTCCGGCGAGGGCATGGGCCGCGCGCTGCCGTTTGAAACCTTCTCGCCCGATGAGGTGGAGAGCCTGCTGCGCAGCGTGCTCGCCTCCCGCGCGCAGGGCATGAGCGTGCGCGCCTGCGTGCGCAAGCTCTCCGGCGGCGACAGGACGCTGATGCTGCGCTATCAGAACAAATACCGCTCCACCGTCCGCACACGCCCGGAGCTGGTGCGCAAGGTGATGGACGATCTCGCGCAGGAGGGCATCCCCTATGTGAGCCCCTATGCCGCCGAGGCCGTCGAGCAGCAGGAGTCGATGGCGCGCATGCAGCGCCAGGCGGAGCGCTCCGGCGACGCGCAGCTTGTGCAGCTGTTCGCCTCGCTGGATCACCTGCTCTCCCTGGCGCTCAGCCCCAAAGACGAGCAGGCGCCTCATGCTGCGGACAGCGACGTCCAGCGCCGCGCCGACAGGCTCAGCGCGCAGTGCGATATGCTGCGCATCTCCCTGGACGATGAGCTTATGCGCCGCGAAAACCTTGCGCGCGAAGCCGGCAGCATGGTCACGCTGATCAAAGAATACATCGCGCTGCCCGCCTGTGAGCGCGCTGCGCATACCGATCTTTTCTGCCGCCAGGCAGCCGAGCGGCTCAGCGCCGTGGAATGCGCGCTGATGCCGGAAAGTGTATGAATATAACCGGACCTGCGTCCGGTTTCTTTTTTTTGCACAGAAGACCGTGCCATTTCACATGCAAAAGCCGGGCGGATTTCTCCGTCCGGCCTGCTTGTATCACTCAAAGCAATAGTCTTCCTCGCGCTTATCACGCTTCATCGCCGCATACAGGCACGCCACCGTCACCAGCAGCAGCACGCCCGCCCAGAATACGCCGTTCCAGTCGGCGCGGGTGAGGCCGAGCACCGTCTGCGGATGCACGCTCAGCGCCACTGCCTCGCCCAGCTGCGTCTGTTCTTCGTTCACGCTCCATGCCAGCGCCGCGCCGAGCATCTGCTGCGTCATTCTGCCCTGGGCGATCTTAGCGCGAACGGGAATCTCGATAATCTGTGTATGGGCGATCACGCCGTCCGCCGTCTGTCTGGCGGCGTCCATGTGCACGTCGAGGATCAGCGAGCGATCCTGACGCTGCATGA
The DNA here is from genome assembly GCA_015056305.1 of Clostridiales bacterium. Classification (GTDB taxonomy): domain Bacteria; phylum Bacillota; class Clostridia; order Christensenellales; family Aristaeellaceae; genus Ventricola. The sequence goes on from SVGO01000001.1 coordinate 61,035, forward strand.
CCGTCTTTGCGCCGGCTTCCTCCACGGGGATCGCCTCGCCCACACCGGGCAGCTGACCGTCGTCCTGCACCGCAGGCACAACCTTTTCTTCCTCGTCGTCATTTTCTTGCAGATCGTCCGCCAGCGTCAGTCCGTCCGGCAGCACGCAGGAGAGCTTCACGTCTGCCTCCGCCAGACCGCTGTTAACCACCACAATGCTCAGCGCCGTCTCCTCGCCGGTTTCCAGCGTCTCGCGCTCGGTCATCAGCCGTGCGCTGATCTTCGGCCCGCAGACCTGGATGCGCGGCGCAGATATGCGCTCGCCGCCCGCGCTCACTACAGGCGCAATCAGGCGCTGCGCGTCTGTGTCGCCCTTGAGCGCATCCGACGCGATGGTCGCGTCAAACGTGATTTCCTTTTTCGCGGCCGTTTCGCCCTGCGCCGCCGGCACATGCACCATGCCGCTGACCTTGCGTCCCTCGAGCGCAAACCCCTCCGGCAGTTCCTGCTTGAGCGCCGTTGTCTCTGGCATCGTCATCTCCAGCGCCATATCCTTGGGCGCGTCGCCGGTGTTGACCATCTCCACCCGATAGGCAAACGCATCGCCCGGATTCAATCTTCCCTGCGTCGTGCCGTCGGCATAGACGCTCACGCTGACGTCCGGCACGCACAGCTGAAGCGGCGTCTGCGCCCTGTAGAAACGGGTGCCCATCGCCATCTCGCATTCGATCTGCGCCTGTGCGCTCTCGCCGCCCTCCGGCAGCATGAGCTCACGCGTGATCACCGTTTCGGACGGCGTCATTTCGCCCGTTTCTCCGTCCATCACCGCCGCCGGCAGCACTGCCTCCCACGCCGTATCACCGTCCGCCGCGATATGCTCCGGCAGCCTGAGCGCAAAGCTCACCTTCGTCTCGTATGGCAGCGGATTGCCCGCCCGGATCGTCAGTGTGGTGCTCTTGCCCTCTTCGATACGCGCGCTGAGCGTCTCAAGGCTCAGCGTCAGCTCGCGCTGCGCGGCGTCCTTGGCCAGCTGCGCACCCTGATTCAGCCCCTCTCCGATGCTCTCGTATACCTGGGTAAACAGCTCCGGCAAATCCTGCGCCAGACCCGCCGCCGGCGCCGTCACAAGCAGCAACGCCAGCAGCATCATGTTCCATTTCCTCACTGGGATCAACCTCCTTGTGCGCCTTACTCTTGCCTGTTCGCCCAGCGTTTATACCCTTTACGCGCGACATTTGTCCGCTTGACAAAGCGCAGCCGCTGCGATAAGATCAATAGACATGAATTGATATCAATGTCCATCGGAGGATAGCATGGAAGAGCTGATCTGCAATTGTCCCCCGCCCGAACAGGTGCGCGTGCACATGCCCGGCGATGCGGATATCGCCGCGCTCGCCGAGTTTTTCCGCATGATCGGCGCGGATACGCGGCTCAAGATCCTGCTCGCGCTCGACAAGAGCGAGCTTTGTGCCGGCGCGCTCGCCAAGACGCTGAACATGACGCCCAGCGCCGTCTCCAATCAGCTCAAGGCGCTCAAGGCCGCGCGCCTTGTCACCGTGCGCCGCGAGGGCAAGATGCTCTATTATGCCCTGGCAGACTGCCATCCGCGCGAGATCATCCATCTGGCGATGAGCCACGTACAGGAGGACGTGGAGTGACGGGGGACGTTAGGGCTGCCGCCCTAAACCCCGCTTGAGGGATTTCATCCCTCAAACTCCCTTCACCGCTTCGCGGCGGCTTCAAGCAAGAATATAATAAATAAGGACGCAGGAAATATCCTGCGTCCATTATTATTGCTTTGTTTCTTAAAACAACCGCGAAGCGGTATAGGGGTTCGGGGACAATGTCCCCGAGCGGGTCCGGGCGGCAGCCCGGCGTCCCCCTCGTTACTCCTCGTCCGCGCCGCCCTCGAGCGCTTCCTCGATGGCTTCCCAGACCTCTTCGGTCTCCTCGATGGTTTCCTCTTCGACGTCGAAGACATCCTCTTCGCCTTCGAGCACGATGACGTCATCCTCGATGGCATTCTTGGCCTGAATGATCAGCTCCAGGGTATCCACGTCCACGGCGAAGATGGTCTCCGGGGAACCGGAATGATCCTTGATATAGCGGGCGACGGAGGCCGCCTGCTTGCGGTTCATCTTGAAAACGATCGCGCGATGCTCGCTCTTGACGATTTCTTCCATGATGATAAATCTCCTTTATGTCATGATATGGGTTTAGGATATCACGGCGCATCGGCTCTGTCAAGCGGCTCAGCGCATGGCGCGCATCGCATTGAGCACGCAGACGAGCGCCACGCCCACGTCCGCAAATACTGCCGCCCACATGCCCGCCAGGCCAAACGCGGCCAGAATGAGCACGGCAATCTTGATGCCAAGGGCAATAGCGACATTCTGCCGGGCGAGCATGCGCACGCGGCGCGCGACTGCCAGCGCCTGCGGTAGGCGGTCCATCTCGTCGGTCATCAGCACGATATCCGCGGCCTCAATCGCCGCATCGCTGCCCAGTGCGCCCATCGCCATACCCACGTCTGCGCGCACGAGCGCCGGCGCGTCATTGATGCCGTCGCCGACAAACGCACAGCCGCCCTCTTCGCAGATCGCCTCCAGCCGCTCCAGCTTGCCGCCCGGCAGCAGCTGCGCATGCACCTCGTCGATGCCCAGCTCATCTGCCACCGCCTGCGCCGGGGCTTCCCTGTCGCCGGTGAGCATCACCGTGCGCGACACGCCAAGTGCGCGCAGCTGAGCAAGCGCCTCTTTCGCGCCCGGCTTGACCACGTCGCTCAGACAGATAAATCCAACGGCGCATCCGTCCAGGGATACATAGATGCGCGCGCTGTCGCTCTCGCAGTGCAGCTCGTCAAGCGCTACGCCGTTTTCCTGCATCAGCGCCGCATTGCCTGCAAGCGCCATCTTTCCGTCAGGCATCCTCGCGCATACGCCGCGTCCGGCGATTTCCCGCTCCAGCGTCATCGCAGCGGGCTCAATCCCGCGCGCTTGCGCCGCTTTTACTGCCGCGACGGCCAGGGGATGATTGCTGTCGCGCTCCGCGCCGGCGATCATGGAGAGTACATCCGTCTCAGCATAACCCGCCGCCGGATGCACATGACAGACGTCAAATTCACCCGTGGTCAGCGTGCCTGTCTTATCCAGCACAACCGTCTCCACGCGGCACAGCGCGTCGAGGCTGTCGCCGCCCTTGATCAGCACGCCCCGCCTGGCCGCCGCGCCAATGCCCGCAAAATAGCACAGCGGCACCGAGATCACCAGCGCGCACGGGCAGGACGCCACCAGGAACGTCAGCGCCCGATAAATCCACACGCGCCATCCGCCAAGGAACACCGGCGGCACAACCGCCAGCACGGCTGCCAGACCGACCACGATCGGCGTATACACGCGCGCAAACACCGTGATGAAGCGCTCGGCCGGCGCCTTGCGCTCCTGCGCCTTTTCAACCATGGTCAGAATCCGGCTGACGGAGGACTCGGCAAGCGGTTTCTCCACGCGCGCGGTAATCACGCCGTTTTGGCTGACAAAGCCGGCCAGCACGCGCTCGCCCGGCTCCGCTGCGCGCGGCGCACCCTCGCCTGTGAGCGCGGAGGTGTCCATCTCGCTCATACCCGAGAGCACGACCGCGTCCAGCGGCACGCGCTCGCCCGGGCGTACGCGGATCACATCGCCCACCTGCACAGCAGCCGGATCACAGGGCATATATTCACCGTCCCGCAGGACAAAGGCCTCGTCTGCCTTGAGCGAGAGCAGCGCCTTTACCTGCCTGCGCGAGCGGCCAACGGCATACGCCTGGCAGCACTCGCCCACCTGATAAAACAGCATAACCGCGCAGCCCTCGCTCATCTCGCCGATGGCCATCGCCGCCAAAGACGCAACCGCCATCAGGAAATGCTCATTGAGCATGCGGCCCCGCCTCAGCGAGCGCCACGCGTTTTTCAGCACGTCATAACCGGAGACCACATAGCACAAGAGCAGCAGCCCCGCTTTGATCAGCGCCGGAAGGGGCAGAATCATGCCCGCCGCAAACAGCGCAAGCGCAGCAAGCAGGCGCGGGAGTTCTTCTTTTACGGCTTCGTCATTGTCGTGATCATGCCCGCAGGAGCAGCCGCAGGTACAGCTGTGCTCAGCCTCATGATCGTGGTCGCACCCGCAGGCGCAGCTATGTTCGTTCTCATGACAGCCGCATCCTTCATGCTTATGCGCGCTCATATAAATTCCCCCCAACCCGAAGAAACGATTCATCATTTCATTGATTAATGAAATGATAGCACGGGAACAGCGGCCTGTCAAGCAGACCGCTGAACTTTATTTTGCTTTTCACGCGTTCATGCGCGCGGCAATCTCGTGCAGCTTCTCGCGGATGGGCAGGGACTGCGGGCAGGCCTTTTCGCACTTGCCGCAGCTCTTGCACTTGTCCGCGCGCTCGTCTTCGTCCATCTCCTTCCACCGGGAGACAAGGCCGCGCTCGTTAGAATACTTGGCGAAGTTGTTCATCATCGCGAAATTGCGCGGGATATTCACGCCGAACGGACAGGGCATGCAGTACTTGCAGTCCGTGCAGCCCACGAAAGTGCGCTCCTCGATCATCTTGCGGACCTTGGCGATCGTCTGCATATCCGCATCGCTCAGATGGGTCGTCGCGGCGAAGGTTGCCAGATTGTCGGCCACCTGCTCCTCGTCGCTCATGCCGGAGAGGATGACCTTGCAGTTGTCCAGATTCGCCACCCAGCGCATCGCCCAGGACGCGACAGACCAATCCGGATGCGCATCGGTAAAGACCTTGCAGATGTCCTCGCTGAGCGTAGCCAGGCTGCCGCCCTTGACCGGCTCCATCACGACCACCGGGATGCCCTTATCGGTCGCCAGCTGGTAGCCCTTCAGGCCCGCCTGAATGTCGGTATCCATATAGTTGAGCTGAATCTGGCAGAAGTCCCAGTCATAGTGATTGAGCACTTCCTCAAAAAGCTCATACTTGTCGTGGAAGGAGAAGCCCAGATAGCGGATCTTGCCCTGCTTCTTCTGCTCGACCAGATAATCGATGAGACCAAAGTCCTTCGTGGTCTTCCAGTTCTTTTCGTTGATGCAGTGGAGCAGATAGAAATCGAAATAATCCACCTGCATGGTGGTGAACTGTCCCTCGAAGATCTCTTTCGCCTGCTCGAAAGACTCGATCAGAGACAGCGGCAGCTTGGTTGCCAGATAGAAGCTCTCGCGCGGATACTTTTTGAGCATGCGGCCGACGAACGCCTCGCTCGTATTGTTGTGATAGAAATAAGCGGTATCGAAGTAATTCACGCCCGCCTTATACGCGGTATCGAGCATCGCTTCGGCACGCTTCTCGTCGATCGTGCCCTCCGCCGTGAGCGGGAAGCGCATGCAGCCAAAGCCCAGGCGGGAAACCTTCGCGCCCAGCTTTTCCAGATTCATATATTCCATTGTATTTTCCTCCCTGATTGCTTGGGTCATTGCTTCGTCCATCATATCATGCCGATTGATGACTGTCAATTCATACAAACAACAGCGTTTTCATACAGTTCCAGAATCAGAATTGCAGCAGCCCATTTTCATCATACTGAAAATCCGGACCCCAGGCAACCTCCCAGTAATATCCGTCCGGATCAGCAAAATACGCATGATACCCGCCCCAGAACACTTCCTGCGGCTGTTTAACGATGGTTCCGCCTGCATTTCTCACAAGTTCGATCACTTCGTCGACCTTTTGCCTGCTGTCGACATTATATGCCAATGTAATGCCGCCGAAACCTCTGCCGATGGCAGGCGGGTTATCGGGATTAATATCTTTCGCCAGCAGATGAAGCGGAAACAATTCGAACTTCGTGCCAGGCGTATCAAAAAAGCATACAGGAGGATTGTTTTCTTTGCAGGCCGTATGAAAACCCAATTTGTCCCGATAGAATACGATTGCGCGTTCCATACTCGATACGCCCAAACAAATACAGGTAATCTTGTTCATTGAGGTACCTCCGTCAAATTCTTGTTCATCGGCTCGCTTGATTACATCCGATCACACGAAAGCTAATCGTACAAGAACAGGCACAGCAGACTAAGCCGCTGTGCCTGTTCACTATTTTAGGGACACCGCTCTTTTCGACGGTCCTCTCCATTCCTAAATCAGTAGTTCTCCTTGCGAACCTCGAAGTAGCTCTGCGGATGCGCGCATACCGGGCAGGCAGCCGGCGCCTTCAGGCCCATGACGAGGTGACCGCAGTTACGGCACTCCCACATGGTCATCTCGCCCTTTTCAAAGACCTTCTGCATCTCCACGTTGCTCAGCAGCGCGCGATAGCGCTCCTCGTGGTGCTTCTCGATCTCAGCGACCATCGCGAACTGCTTGGCCAGCTTGGTGAAGCCCTCTTCCTCAGCTTCCTTGGCAAAGGTGGCATACATATCGGTCCACTCGTAGTTCTCGCCCTCGGCGGCGTGGAGCAGATTCTCAGCCGTGTTGCCCAGTTCACCCAGCGCCTTGAACCACAGCTTGGCGTGTTCCTTCTCGTTGTCTGCGGTCTGCAGGAAGATCGCGGCGATCTGCTCATAGCCTTCCTTCTTGGCAACGGAGGCGAAGTAGGTATACTTGTTGCGGGCCTGAGACTCGCCGGCAAACGCGGTCATCAGGTTCTTCTCAGTCTTGCTGCCCTTCAGCTCCATAATCAGGTCCTCCCTTGATAAAAAATCGGTCTTCTCAGCTGCACAGCCACAGCGGCGCACAGCCATTTTCTGGAAGATATTGTACCACAAATTCCGCTGTCTTTCAATCATCTGCTCTGCATAACACAGTTCATTCAATACGACGCCTATTCTGAGGGTATACTAGCGCAAAACCCCGGAAGGAGCTATTTTCATGCTGGAAGTCTTCGAGGCCCTGATGCACACAGCCATCACGCTCATCGTTCATCTTCTGGAGATCATGGGCGTAGCGGTGATCCTTTTTGGCGCGCTGCGCGATTTTGTGTGGTACTGCACGGGGCGCGCAGTCAATATCCGGCTGGATCTGGCGCGATCGCTGGCGCTCGGGTTGGAATTTAAGCTCGGCGGCGAGATCCTGCGCACGGTGATCGCGCGGGATCTGCGCGAGATCGCGACCGTCGGCGCGATCATTGTGCTGCGCGGCGCGCTGAGCTTTCTGATCCACTGGGAGATTGGGCATATCGAGGAGGACGAGGCGCAGCGATAATTATGTACTTGCCTGAGATCCAGAGAAAGCAGGACACAACGGAGGGCAAATAAAAAAGACACCCAGCGATATCCTCTCCCGGGCGTTCAGCACGGGCTGTATTGCGCCCACTGGGTGCCGCCCGTGCTTCACCTAGCCAAGTACAATGCTGCACATTAGCTGGGATTGCCAGATAATAGCACTTTGTCTGATCGGATATGAAAAAAGCCCAGCAAATGCTGAGCTCTGCGATATCCGCGCCCGGGCTTTGCCCGTGGGCTTCTCTGTGACCCGGGGAACTCGCATAGTCGCGATGTTCCATCGCTCCTTGCGATTCCCGACACTCCGTCTGCCTGCATCCGCCACTGGCGGCGGCAGACTCCGGTCCCACCGGACGCCGCCCACGGACAACCTAGCCAAGTACAATGCTACACTTGGCTGAGGCCGCCCGGAAGGTCGGAGATTCCCGATTGGATATGAAAAAGCCCCAGCTAAAGCTGAGGTCTGCGGTAAGCGCTCCCGGGCGTTCGCCGGCGGCTCTGATTCCGCCACTGGCGGCGCTCGCCGGCTCACCTAGCCAAGTACTTGCG
>SVGO01000083.1 GCA_015056305.1 Clostridiales bacterium
TATTCGATACCCTGCGCCGCTATCTGGAGCACAAGGGCTATGAGGTCAAGTTCGTGCAGAACTTCACCGATATCGACGACAAGATGATCCGCCGCGCCAACGAAGAAGGCATCACCGTCAAGGAGCTGGGCGAGCGCTTCATCGCCGAATACTACAAGGACGCCGACGCGCTGGGCATCGAGCGCGCGACCGTCAACCCCAAGGCCACCGAGCATATCCCGGAGATCATCGACATCATCCGCAAGCTCGAGGAAAAGGGCCTGGCCTACGCCGTGGACAACGGCGACGTGTATTACAATACCAAGGGCTTTGCCGGTTACGGCAAGCTCTGCGGCCAGTGCATGGATGATCTGGAGTCCGGCGCGCGCATCGAGGTCGATACCATCAAGCGCAACCCGATGGACTTCGCCCTGTGGAAGGCGCAGAAGCCGGGCGAGCCGGCGTGGGAGTCCCCGTGGGGCATGGGCCGCCCGGGCTGGCATATCGAGTGCTCCGCGATGAGCATGAAGTATCTGGGCGAGACCATCGATATCCATTGCGGCGGCAAGGATCTCGTCTTCCCGCATCACGAGAACGAGATCGCCCAGAGCGAGGGCGCGACCGGCAAGCCGTTCGTCCGCTATTGGATGCACAATGGCTTCATCAATGTGGACAACCAGAAGATGAGCAAGTCCCTGGGCAACTTCTTCACCGTGCGCGACATCGCCAAGGAGTTCGATCTGGAGGCCGTGCGCATGTTCATGCTCAGCGCGCACTACCGCAGCCCGATCAACTTTTCCCGCGACATGATCGAGCAGGCGAAGGCGTCTCTGGACCGCCTCTACACCGCCCGCGATCACTATGCTTTCCTGATGGGCAGTGCCAAGGACGGCGAGCTGGGCGAGAAGGAGACCGAGCTGATGGCGAAGGTCAAGGCCGTGCGCGAGGGCTTCGATAGTGCGATGGACGACGACATGAACACTGCCAATGCCATCGGCCAGCTCTTCGAGCTCGTTCGTGAGGCGAACGCCGCGCTGGATGAGAACAGCCCGAAGGCCGCGATCCAGGCTGTGCTGGATACCATGGACGAGCTCACCGGCGTGCTGGGCATCCTGCGCCGCAAGACCGACGAGAAGGACGACGAGGTCGAAAAGCTTCTTGCCGCCCGCGCCGAGGCCCGCGCGAATAAGAACTGGGCCGAGAGCGACCGCCTGCGCGATCTGATCACCTCCATGGGCTATACGCTCAAGGATACCAAGCAGGGCCAGCAGGTCACCAAGAACATCTGATCAGCCTGTAAACCACATGATATAGAGAAGAGCCGAATTCGGAGGATCTCCGGACTCGGCTCTTTTTTTGTGTACGGTTAATCATGCTCAAGGAGCCTGAGCTGGACAAGGCCGCCCTCGCTTTCAGATGGAATGACCTGATAGAGCGTATGTGCGGCGATATCGTCCCGGGATTCAAACAGCTCGCCGTAGTCGGCGATGAAGGCGTCTGTGATCTGGTCGCAGTATACATAGTCGTACATGGACGCCAGTTCATCCGACCATTGACGGGACGTTTTGACGACCGAATAAAAGTTGGATTTGGAGTCGGCGGAGGCAGCCAGGCTGTAGCCGTTTCTGTTCAGGCGGACCGGCGCAGTGAGCATGCGGGCGATGTAGTACCGGTCGCCGTTGCAGGTCTGATGGATGTACCAGATTCGGGATTCCTTGTCTTCAAGCCTTTCGGCTGTGCGAACGAGAAGCGACTGATCCGCGCGATAGTCGATGCCGTACTGTGCCTCCGCGCGCGCATTGAGATACATCTGAACAGTCGTGGAGACAGATCCGCTCAGCAGCGGAAAGCTCAGCGCCAGCATGGCGGGAAGCACCGCTCCGGGGACAATCCGACGGCCAAAGAGCGCTGCTGCAGGAAGCGCCTGAGACGATTGCCTCGAGAGTACGCCGGGATTAAGCAGCAGGTTCAGCGTGCACATGCAGCAGGCAAGCGTCTGCGTGTTCATATAGCGTCTGAAGGAGGCGTTGCTGACCGCTTCCTCGGGCGTGAAAATGAGCAGATAAGTGATCAGAACGGAAAAGGCATACGCGCAGTACGAAAGGGAAAGCGAGACGCCAGCAATGGCTCCGCGGCGGATATTTCCGGCACAGACGCCCACAAATATGGCAAGCCCCAGAAAAAGGAAGGGATAATGGGCGAAGCTCATCGGGATGCTGCCCAGATAAAACTGCGCACGCACATTGCTCAGGAAGCTGCTCAGCGCCTGCACCTGATATTCCTGCGGAGCGGTGATCAGGGAGAAAAGCGTCTGCACAGTCACCGAGGAGCCGGTTTTCCAATAGCTGCCAATGTGGTTGACGCGCAGATAGAGCTTCCAGGAGAAATATGCAAGCAGCGGCACGGCGATCAGAACTGCGCATCCAATCAGGAACGGACGCCTGCGTTCCCGTGCGATCCGGCAGAGGGGCTGCGGTCTGCCCAGGACAAAGTCCAGCACGGCGATCATCAGCACGAAGAGCGCGAGCGCGAGGCCTGCGCCTTTGATGAGCGCCAATACACAGGCGCAGAGCACAAAGTGGAAGACGAAGAAACGGTCAAAGCGTTCCTCGGAATAATACAGCCAAAGCAGATGGGCAAAGAGCATGCCGAGCGCAGCATCCACATAGAGCATGCTGTATACGGAAGCATAGAAGGCAACCGGAACGAAGAAAAGGATCAGCAGCTTCGCAACGCCCCAGAGAGGGCGGCTTGTCTTGTGGAATGCAGGAGCAAAAAGCGTGCTGATCAGCAGCAGCGTTCGGGCCAGATAAGCGCCGCTTTCGTTGAATTCCGGATGGAAGATCAGATAGAAACACTCAAACAGCTGAAGCGCAGGCGGGTAGGACTGATACTCCGTGCTGCTGAGCTCGCCAAGCCCGAGGCTGTCGAAGTGATGCATGTTTTTCACGGTCAGCATCCAGTGGGAAAACTCGTCCCAGCCGGTTGCAAGCTTGTCGTACAGATACGTATATGTGAAAACAGCAGCGAGCACATACATCAGCAGGACGAAAAGGTTTTCTTTGGAAGGAAGGCGCCGTTTCTTCAGCGCATGGACCCCGCTGCCCAGCAGGCAGAACCAGCCCAGCCCCATGAGCAGCCCGCATGAGACGCTAAGAGGAGCGCCGGCGATGCTGAGCGCATAGAGTGCGATGCACACAGTGAATACGGCGGCAGAGATAACCTGCGCAAGACTGCGCCGGAAATGGCGGCAATAGAACAGGGCGATGCCCAGAACGGACATCGTGCTTGCGACGAAATGCATGGTATACCTCCGATATATGCCTGGTTGTATCCGGGTGAATTGCTTATCATGATATTGCAGTTCATGATAGCATTTTCATAACTGACTGTCAATTGAGCGTGTGTGATATGTACGGGAAACCGTGTCGAAGCGCATCGACCTTTCCTCATTTTTCGCGCGCGGAAACGACAAAAGAATATGCAGGCAAAGCGCTATAATGGCACCCGTAAAGGGGGTTGGCCACGGCGCTTTTTTTGCTGGATACGGGGTTTGATGCGCTGATGCTGGCGCTGGCTGTCCGGCTTGGCGGCGGAAGAATCCGCCCGTATCGCGTGCTGGCGGGGGCGCTCACGGGCGCAGCGCTCGCGGCGCTGGCAAGAAGGCTTGCGCTCGGCCGCGGACAGGCGCTTCTGCTGTGGCTGCCCGCGGCGCTGACGATGACAGCCATCGCATGGGGAAGCATGCGCCAATGCATCCGCCATGCGCTGCTGCTGTTTTGCGCGGCAGGCCTGCTGGGCGGCATGGTGCTTTCGCTGTGGGGTGCGACAGGTTCGCTTTGGGCAGCGTATGCGCTGGGCGGCGCGGCAGCGGCCGCTGCCGGCTGGTGCGCTGTGCGAGCCGGACATGCCGTACAGGATGTACAAACGGCCAGAATGATATGCGCATACCGCGGACACAGGGCCGTGTTTGAGGCGATGATCGACAGCGGCAATACGCTCAGGGATTATCTGACGCACCGGCCGGTGATCGTGATCGCCGAGCATGCCGGCCGAAAAGCCCTTCATATTGAAGACACGCCGCTCCGTCCGATCTTCGCGCAGACGGCAGGCGGACGGCAGCGGATGAGCGTTTTTTCGCCGCAGGAGATCGTGCTGGAGGCGGATGGAATGCTTTGGCGCGTGCAGGCGGTGATTGCGCTCTCGCCGCAGCTGCCTGCGGATACGCCGGCGCTGGTGCCTGCGTCGCTGCTCGGCGGACATACCGGTGAAAATATAGACTGAGGGGGATATAGGATATGGAACTGGCGAGGAAAAAAGAACCCGTGCACAGCGCGATGCGCCCGGCCTGGGCGCTCATCCGGCCGGAAGGCGCGGTTGCGTATATCGGCGGAAGCGACTGTCTGCCCGCGCCGCTCTCGCGCGAGGAGGAGAATGCGCTCTTTGCACGCATGAGCGAGGATCCGTGCGGCGTACGCGATACGCTTGTGGAGCGCAACCTGCGGCTGGTGGTGTATATTGCGCGGAAATTTGAAAACACAGGCGTGGGCATTGAGGATATGATCTCCATCGGCACGATTGGCCTGATCAAGGCGGTCAATACGTTCGATCCGGCGAAGAAAATCAAGCTGGCGACATATGCCTCGCGCTGCATCGAAAACGAGATTCTCATGTTCCTGCGCAGAACAAGCCGCCAGAAGCTGGAGGTCTCTCTGGACGAGCCGCTCAATACCGACTGGGACGGCAACGAGCTGCTGCTCTCCGACATCCTGGGCACGGAGGGCGATCTGGTATATCGGAGCATCGAGGAGACTGTTGAGCGCCAGATGCTTGCCAGCGCGCTCTCCCGCCTGTCGATGCGCGAAAAAGAGATCATGCGCCTGCGCTTCGGCCTTGGCGGCATCCAGGAGAAGACGCAGAAAGAGGTCGCCGATATCATGGGCATCAGCCAAAGCTATATCTCCCGGCTGGAAAAGAGAATCCTCTCCCGGCTGCATAAGGACATGGTGCAGATGGGATGAATAGGAATAACAGGGACAGGGGCATATGCCTCTGTCTTTTTTGTTGCAGGGAGTTGATTGCATCATGCCTGATGTGTGGTATAATGCAGGCAGATCATTGTGTACCAATGGGGGAAAGACCATGAATGACGAATGCCTGATCTGCGGCGCGCCGCTGGAATACCTCACAAGCGACGAACGCATGGAGTGCGCCGTCTGCGGCAAAGCGGAAAAGAGCAAAACCCGATGCCAAAACGGTCATTATGTCTGCGGCGAATGCCACACAAGCGGCATGGACAGTCTTTTTGCGCTGTGCCTTGCGGAAACGTCCGCTGATCCGGTCGAAATCCTTCGGAAGATGATGGCGATGGACTTTTGCCATATGCACGGCCCGGAGCATCATGTGATGGTGGCGTCTGCGCTTGTGACGGCGTATCACAACGCAGGCGGAGAGATCGACCTGGCCGACGCGCTTGCTCAGGCCTACAGCCGGGGCAAAGAGGTGCCGGGCGGCGTATGCGGTTTCTGGGGAGCATGCGGCGCGGGCATCAGTGCGGGCATCTATGTGTCCATTGTCACAGGGTCCAATCCGCTGGCCAAAGAGGCATGGGGTCTCTCCAATCAGATGACCGCCAGAGCGCTTGCGCGCATCGGCGCGCATGGGGGTCCGCGCTGCTGCAAGCGGGACTCGTATCTGGCGGTTACGGAGGCTGTCGGATTTACAAAGGAGAAGCTCGGCGTGGAGATGGATCTGGGCAAAGTTATCTGCGTGCATTCGCCGCTGAACAATCAGTGCCTGAAATCGGCGTGTCCGTTTCATCCGGGAAAGGAAGAATAAGATGGAAAAAGCAAAGGTCGCATTCATCTGTGTGCATAACTCCTGCCGCAGCCAGATGGCGGAGGCACTGGGCAAGAAATACCTGTCTGATATCTGCGATTGCTATTCGGCGGGCACGGAAACAAAGCCTCAGATCAATCAGGACGCCGTGCGCCTGATGAAGCAGGTGTATGGCATCGACATGGAAAAGACGCAGTATTCCAAGCTGTTTGCGGACGTGCCCGAGGCGGACATCGTCGTGTCCATGGGCTGCAATGTTGTATGCCCATATCTGCCTGGCAAGCTGAACCTCAATTGGGGCCTGGACGATCCCACGGGGATGGGCGACGAAGTCTTCCTGGAGACCATGAAGAAAATCGAGGAGCGGGTACTGGAACTCAGACAGACGATCCTGAAGGGGCAGTAAAGCACGCGGAAAAACGTTTTGCCTGACCAGCAGCGCTTCGACGGCTTGACAGAAAACTCCGCCTGCGCTACAATAAATCAGTTATACGATTTAGATTATTTCGCATTTTCAGGAGGAAACGCCATGCTCGATTATCTGTCTACGCTCTTTGCCGAGCCGCTGGCGTTCTTTGATCAGGCGATTTATCGCGTTGCCGCCGTGCTCATCGGCCTGTGCTGCCATGAGTGGGCGCACGCATATGCGGCATACCGCTGCGGCGACGATACTGCCAAGCGCATGGGCCGCCTTTCGCTCAATCCGCTCAGGCATCTGGATCCGGTGGGCACGCTGCTGATGTTCTTTGCTGGCTTCGGCTATGCCAAGCCGGTGCCGGTGAACCCGTGGAATTACAAGGGCGACAGGCGCAAGTGCGATCTGATGGTATCCCTTGCAGGTATTACGATCAATATTCTGCTGTTCGTGCTTTTCACCGCGCTGACAGCCGTGTGCAGCGCGTTCATGTGGTATCCGGAGGTTGTCGGCGAGGTCGGCCTTTCGACGGTGATCAGCTATCGCTACAATGCAATCTGGTCAATGATCGGCGGCTATGGTCTTTCAGACTTTGGTCAGCTGATTGAGCGGGCGTGGCTGGTGCCGTTTGTCCGTCTGTCTGCCTATACGGCGCTGGTCAATCTGAACCTCGCTGTGTTCAATCTCATTCCGCTGCCGCCGCTGGACGGCTATCATGTCTTCAACGACATTCTCTTTAGGGGCAGGATCCGCCTGTCCGAGCGCGCGTTCAACATCGGCATGATCGTCGTGCTGATTCTGGCGGCGCAGGGCATTCTGGGCAGCATCATTTCCGCGGTGGTCTATCCCGCGCAGGATATGCTGCTCATGCCGATCCGCCTGATCTGGGGGTAAGCATGGCATACGTCGTATCGCTTAAGCAGTTCGAAGGTCCGCTGGACCTTCTGCTGCATCTGATTACCCGCGCGAAGGTAGACATCAAGGACATCTTTGTGTCCGAGATCACCGAGCAGTATCTGGCCTCTTTGGATGGCATCGACGAGCTGGACATGGACGTGGCCAGCGAATTTTTGACGATGGCGGCTACGCTGCTGGAAATCAAATCCCGCGCGCTGCTGCCGCGCCCGCCCAAGCCCGAGGAAGAGGGCGAAGAGTCGCCGGAGCAGGCGCTCATCCGCAGGCTGGAGGAATACAAGCTCTACAAGGAGAGCGCAGGACGGATGAAGGAGTTTGAGCAGGCCGCGATGCAGGTCTTCTCCAAGCTGCCGGAGGAATATCCGCTGCCGCCCCAGCCGGTGGAGCTCACGGGCCTGACGCTGCAGGGTCTTGTGCGTGCGCTTGAGCGCATCATCGCCAGGCAGACGCAGGAGGACGATCCGGGCCGCGTGTTCCGCGCGATCACAAGGGATAAATTCACCATTGAGCAGTGCACGTTCAACCTGACGGCAAGGCTGAGAAAGGGCCCCGTGCTCTTTTCGGATATGCTTTCCCAGCAGGTGACGCGCGATGAGATCGTCTCGTATTTCATGGCGATGCTTGAACTGCTCAAGCTGGGCAAGCTGCACGCGCAGCAGGAGCAGGCCTTTGACGATATCCTGATTCTGCCCGGCAGAAAAGACGGAGAAGGGGAAAACGATGGAGAAGACGGAACAGACGGACATGGAGCAGAGCAAGCCGAAGCTTGAGATGAATGAGCGCGTGGGCATCGTCGAGGCGATCCTGTTTGTGACCGGCAACGCGGTGGAAAAGAAGGAAATCTGCCGCGCGATGGAGCTGACGGAGGGAGAGCTGGAGGAAACGCTTGACGCGCTGGAGAGCGGCTATGACTTTGACAGGCGGGGCCTGCGCTTGCTGCGCTTTGGCGCGCATGTGCAGCTGGCCACACGGCCGGATTATGCGCCGTATGTGGAGAAGCTGCTCCAGCCCGTGCAGAAGCAGTCGCTTTCCCAGGCGATCATGGAAACGCTTGCAGTGATCGCTTATCGCCAGCCGGTGACCAAGGCGGAGATTGAGCAGGTTCGCGGCGTGAAGTGCGATTATTCGGTGCAGTCGCTTTTGACCAAGGGGCTCATCGAGGAGGTTGGCCGCAAGGAAGCGCTCGGCCGCCCGATTCTCTACGGCACGACGGATTCGTTCCTGCGCCATTTCTGCATCTCCTCGCTCTCGGAGCTGCCGGAGATCGACTTTTCCAAGCTCGCCGCCAAGCTGGAGGCGGGCAAGGGCGGCGAGGAGGACATGCCGCCCCACGAGGACGCGATTGACAGCCTCGGCTGATCATCGATATATAGCAACCAATTTTACCACATATACCAAAGGGAGGATACGCACATGAAGAAGTTCTTTGAGGAGTTCAAGGCGTTTGCGATGCGCGGCAACGTCGTGGACATGGCCATCGGTGTGATCATCGGCGGCGCGTTCGGCAAGATCACCACGTCTCTGGTCAACGACATTTTCATGCCGCTGCTGGGCCTGATGACCGGCGGCGTCAACTTCGGCGGCCTGTTCTATGCGCTGGACGGCAATCAGTACGCAAGCCTTGAGGCGGCGGCTGAGGCCGGCGTGGGCACCATCAACTACGGTGCGTTCGTGCAGTACATCATTGACTTTGTGCTCGTCGCGTTCTGCATGTTCCTGGTCATCAAGCTGATGAACGGCATGAAGAAGAAGGAAGAGGAACCGGCTCCGGCCCCGGCCAAGGAGCCGCGCCTGTGCCCGTACTGCCGTATGGAGATCGCGGATGACGCGACCCGCTGCGGCCACTGCACCAGCGTGCTGGATAAGTAAATCGCAAGGAGCGGCCTTCGGGCCGCTTGCTTTCTTTTTGGGAGAGGAAAGCTGCGTAAAGGTTACGTTGGGGATTTCATCCCCAATCCCCTGACCGGGGACATCGTCCCCAGACCCCTCTTCGCTTCGCGGCTGCATAAAGCTGCCGCGAAGCGAGGAAGGGAGTCTGAGGGGCATTGCCCCTCAGGCGGGTTTTAGGGCGGCAGCCCTAACGCACCTTTCGCCTTCCCTGAGTGCATTATCCGTCCCCATCCGGCATACCATCGCCGGGAGGGGATGAGATGCGACTGATTGCCTTTGGCGGGGATGCCAGAATGCTCGGCGCACTGGATGCGGCGAAGAAGGCAGGATGGGAAACGACATATATCTGCGGCGAAGCGGATATGACGCAGGATATCGCTGTCGCTGATGCCGTGCTGCTTCCGTGGCCGCACAGCTTTCAGGATGATCTGCTCTGCGGAACGCAGCTGAGCCGGACGCGCGTGCTTGAAAGCCTGCCGACATGCACGCTGCTGCTGCATGGCGGCGGCGTTCAGGCGCAGGAGCTGACGATGGCGGAGCATGCGATGAATCCAGCGCAGGATGAGGTCTTCCTGCGTGCAAATGCCAGGCTTACAGCGGAAGGCGCGATTCATCGGGCGATGGAGCGGCCGGGACGCGCGCTGCTGGGCGATACCGTGCTGATCACGGGCTTTGGCCGCATCGCGCAGGAACTGGCAGTCCGGCTCGTCGCGATGGGATCGTTCGTGATCGTCTGCGCGAGGAATGAGCAGCAGATGCGCCGCGCGCATGAGATCGGCGCGCATCCTGTGCCGCTCGGGCAGGCGGCGTCGGCCTGCAGGCAGGCGGATGTGATCATGAATACGGTGCCGGCGCATGTACTGGGCAAGAACGAGCTGGATAAGATACGGCAGGATGCGCTGGTCGTGGAGCTGGCCAGTCCGCCCTACGGCATGAATGTGGAACTGGCACGGCACATGGGCCTGTCCGTCCTGATCGAAGGCGGTCTGCCGGGTCGGTATGCGCCGATGAACGCGGGCGCCGCGCTGTTTGACGTCATCGAGCGCAAGTGGGCTCAGATTTGCGAAAACACGGAAAGGAGCGGCAAACATGAGTGAAGCAAGAATCGGTTTTGCGCTCACGGGCTCGTTCTGTACATTCAAGGCAGTCTTTCCACAGATAGAGCTGCTCGTGCAGAAAGGATACAGGGTGACGCCGATCATGTCCGCCAACGCCTACGCAACCGATACGCGCTTCGGCGCGGCGGCAGACTGGATCGCCCAAGCGGAGGCGATCACGGGCGAAAAGGTGATCCATACGATTGCGCAGGCGGAGCCGATCGGCCCGAAGAAGCTGCTGGATCTGCTCATCATCGCGCCGTGCACGGGCAATACGCTGGGCAAGCTGGCCTGCGGCATCTACGATACCGCGCCGACGCTGGCTGTCAAGAGCCACAGACGAAACGGCGGCCCGGTGCTCATCGCCGTATCGACCAACGATGCGCTGGCTGTTTCTGCTGCAAGCATCGGCACGCTCATGGCCCGCCAGGGAATGTTCTTTGTGCCCTTCGAGCAGGACGATCACAGAGGAAAGCCGACCAGCTGCGTGGCGGATTTTGCAAAAATTCTTCCGGCGGCCGAGGCGGCACTGGAAGGACGGCAGCTTCAGCCGGTGATTTTTTAAGGAAACGGGAAGAAAAGACGGGCATGATTCGTTGTATGGACGAATCATGTTTTTATTTACAGGCATATATTTATAGAGTACAATAAAGCACATCAAAGAGGTGATGGACGAATGAAACGATTTGCTGCGGCGCTGATACTCGCGCTGCTTGTACCGGCATGCGCTGCCGCGCTGGAGATCAGAATGACGGAGATTGCAGACGAGGCGAGCGGCAGCGTGATCGCTCTGTTTTCCGCCGAGGCAGATATCATCGACACTGTACCCGGCATGCAGAGCGAACCGGACGCCGTGCAGATGGCGATCACGGCGAAGATTGAGGAGCATTTCGCCCAGCTCAAGGCGTTCGCCGCGATGAACCGCGGCAGCGTGCGTCAGACGGGCAGCCTTTGGCAGGACGGAAAGACCGCGTCGATGGGCCTTGTCTGGCAGGGGGAGCAGGCTGACGGGAGCGACGGATGCACGGCGGCAGGACTGACGGTCGATCTTGAGACCGGTGAAGAAATTCTGCTGGAGCAGCTCTTTGCCGATTCCGACGGTGCGCTTGCCGAGATGGAGCGGATCATCGTGGACGATGTACTCGATTCCATGAGCGACTATATGGAATACGCCGACCTGCTGCCCATGCCCACGGACAATTACTCCATCAGCGAGACGGGGCTGACGGTCTATTGGCCGGAGGATCGCTATCGCTATTTCGACGGAACGAGCGGCAGCGTGACGTTCTACTGGCATGAGATTGCGGATTATGTCGGCGAGGACAGCATGGTGTATGCGCTCGCGCATCCGGATGTACCGTACAGCACATCGGAGATTGAGACGCTGTGTATGGGCGGCGAGATGACGAACATGCTCTCGCTAGAATTGGGCGAGCTGCTTGGGAATATTGCGCAGTGGTATCCGCTCGCCGATCCGGATTATACGACCGACGCGCTGGTGTATCCGCTGGAGCGCGAGCGCGGCTTTGCGGTGGAGATTCCAAAGTTCGCCGAGACGGACGAGGACGATACACCGATTTCAGCCATTCGCGCTTCGCGTATTTGCTTTGCGGGGCTGCTGACTACCGGGAAGACCACGGATGCGGAAGTGATGGCGCTGCTGGGCGAACCGGTGCGGGAGATGGTCTTTGACGAGGACGCGGCGTTTGACGCGATGCTCGAGCCGGGCAGAAGCCTGTATTACAAGATTTCCGGCCGAGTGCTTCAGCTGCATGTTGACGAAAGCGGCGTGCTTGCCTGCGTGATCCTGCGCGATGCGATGCCGGAAAGTCTTTACTGAAATAGTGAAATGTGATATAATAATCTGTCTGAGTATGCTCAGGCAGATTATTTTGTGTATACATCGGGAATATCCTGTGACGATACGGTTGGAATCAATTCCGGGAGGTACTTCATGGCCAAGAAGGCGGCGCGACAGAGCGCAAAAACCAAGAGAAAGGTGAGCGGAAAGCGCGGCAAGCCGGGACGCAGCAAGGATACCAGCGTCGATCCCCGCGGCGTAGCGGGCATTGTCGTCCTGTGCG
>SVGO01000084.1 GCA_015056305.1 Clostridiales bacterium
TCAGCTTCGCTGACAGCTCCCTCCCGGAGGGAGCCTCCTCGTATACGCTTCGCTTATAAATCAGCGCTGCTGATGCGCAAAAGATTCTTAGAGTCTGAGCCTCCCTCCGGGAGGGAGGTGGCTGCCGTAGGCAGACGGAAGGAGCCAGCGGGCGCAACCGTTGCTTTGCGCGCAACGCTTCGTTCTCTTTGGCGCTTCGCGCATGGGTTACGTTGGGGATTTCATCCCCAAACCCCTGACAAGGGACTTCGCCCCTTGACCCCTTCTTCGCTTCGCGCCGGTTTCAAGATTCCTTAATTAACTGAATCTCCATATTGCGCAGCAAAAAAGGAGAGGTTCCCCTCTCCTTTTTCTTATACCATCATTTTCGAGTATCGCTCCTGCAGCGTCGCCAGCAGGTACGTCACGCGGTCAATCGCCTCGCCGACCTTCTCCCTCGACTCCGCAATGCGCGTATGCATCAGATAATCCGCCACCACGCCGTCGAAGAAGAAATCCGCGAATGTCAGAAAGTCGCCCGTCTCGATCCCGAGCCCGGAGGAAACGTCCACATCGCGCAGCTCCGACTCGAAGATCCGAAGATCCCTTCGCGCATCCTCCAGCGCGCGCGAGGCGTCCTTCATCTTTCCATGCTTCATCAGATCGGCAAACAATCCGCCGCCCAGCAGATCAAACAAGCCCCAGTTCTTCGCGCTGCCCAGCGCCTTTTCCGCCCGCGAAAGGCTTGCAATCGCCCGCTCGCCGGCGTGGATCGCCTGCAAAAGCTCCTGCTTCATGTTTCCCTCCGATTCTTTCTTCCTTACTTCACGGCCTCATCCAGATTCAGGATGCCCGCCGCATTCGCGCCGACCACGCCGGGCAGCTCGCCGTTCCAGCTTTCGGCAATGGTATTGAGGATGGTCTCCTGCGTGAGCTCCTTGCCGATCTGGCTGAGACGATATGCCTCCGCATCGGCAGCCAGCTTCACGGCGTTGGCTTCCGCTTCGGCGGCGATCAGGGTGCTCTTGGCCTGCGCCTCGGCCGCGATGCGCACGCGCTCGGCCTCCGCTTCGCTCTGCTTGATGGACACCTGCTTCTCGCGCTCGGCCTGCGCAATGGCGGTCTCGTTCTCGGTGGCGGCCTTCTTCTTGAGCTGCTCGGCGACCTGCTTGCTCTCGACCGCGGAGATGAACTCCTCCGAGAAGTCAAAGTCGATGATGTTGAAGTCGTTGATCGAGATGCCCAGCGGGCTCAGCTTGGCGTCCAGCTCGTCGCGCATCTTGTCCGAGGATTCCGCGCGCTTGGAGATCAGCTCCTCCGCCGTGTACTGCGCGCACACAGACTTAAGCACCTCGTGCGTCGCGGGCACGATCAGGTTCTCCTCATAGGCCGTGCCGGTGGTCTTATAGATGGAGAAGGTCTTCTCCGTCTGTAGGCGGTAGTTGACCGCCAGCGTCGCGGAAACCGTCTGGATATCCTTGGAGAAGGCTTCCGTGCTCAGCTCCAGCTTCTTGACGCGGTTGTCCATGGAGACGATGCGCTGCACGAATGGGATCTTGAAATGCACGCCCTCGCTCAGCGCCGTATCCTCGACCTTGCCCATCGTCAGCATGATGCCCGTGGAGCCAACCGGCACCGTGGCAAAGCTGTTAGGCAGGACGATCAGTGCAAGCAGGACCACGACGGCCAGCAGGGTAAATCGTTTGATCATTTTCAGTGAGGTATTCATATGTGCTCCTTTCGCCGGGAATTCCGCCCGGATGCCTATTTGTGATTTGCCATCATCTTCCGGTTGATGTGATCAAAGGATAGCATATGGGTTCACAGCGGTCAATAATCCCATTTCAGCCAAAAAGAGGCATTTTTGCGTCTTTACGAAGTCGTCTGACAATCAAAAAAACGAGGCAGAATCAGGATTCTGTCTCGCTGAAAAATGCGTTTTATATCCGGAAAGAGGCAATAGCTCCAGTTTGGATATTTTTGAAGATTTTTTATCGGGATTCAGAGCGGATATTTTTTATATTCGCATACATTTATTGCGGAATGCCGCGCAAAAAGATTAGGTTTTTCTTTTATTGCGCTTCGCGCAAGGGGAACGTTAGGGCTGCCGCCCTAAAACCTGCCTGAGGGGCATCGCCCCTCAGACTCCCTTCTTGGCTTCGCCCCTGTTTTATTCCCCCAGCATATCCCACAGCCTCTGGAGTTCCTCCTGGCTGGCGTACTCAAGGACGATCCTGCCCTTATGCTCGCTGCCCTGAAGGGAGACTTTCAATCCCGTCGCGCTGCGCAGGCGCTCGGTCAGCTCCTGATATTCCACCGGCAGCGGCGCAGCCTTGGGCTTTTCCCTGCGCGCCTCGGTCGCCTGCTTCGCGGCAGCCTCCAGCTGGCGCACGGACCAGCCGCCCTGCACAGTCTTGGCAAAGAGCGTCGCCTGCAGCTGCTTGTCGCCAACGCCCGCCAGCACGCGCGCATGACCGGCGGAGATCGCGCCGTCGATCACGGCCTGCTGAATCGGCGCGGGCAGGCCCAGCAGACGCAAAAGATTCGCCACCGCCGGACGGCTGCGGCCAAGGCGCTCGGCCACGGCCTCCTGCGTCAGCGCGCATTCGTTCATCAGCACATAGATGCCCTGCGCTTCCTCGATAGGATTCAGGTTCTCGCGCTGGATGTTCTCAATCAGCGCGGCCTCCTGACGCCTCACATCGTCCCACTCGCGCACGATCGCCGGGATCGTATCGATGCCGGCCAGACGCGCGGCACGCCAGCGGCGCTCGCCGGCGATGATCGTATAGCGGCTGCCCTCGCGGGCGACGAGAATCGGGGAGAGCACGCCGCTGTGACGAATGGAATCCGCCAGCTGGGCAAGCGCTTCGTCGTCAAACTTCTTGCGCGGCTGATCGCGGTTGGGGTCGATATCGCCCAGCGGCAGCTCAACCACCGCATCCGCGGGCACGACGATCGGCGCCGCCTGATGGCCGACGGACTCGACAACCTCTTCCACATCCGGCAGGATCGCGCTCAGGCCCCTGCCCAGGCCCATTTTCTTTGCCATAATGCATCCTTTCAGCATGAAGCACGGGCGGATATTCGCCGCCCGCTGTCATTTATGCAGATCGTTGTTGGGCATCCGGCTGCGGCCGGGGACCTCATCAGTCGCCTGCAGCGACAGCTTCCCCAGAGGGGAAGCCTGAGTAACTAAGCCTTCCCCTTTGGGGAAGGTGGCACGGCGTTAGCCGTGACGGATGAGGTCCTACCGCGCCAGGAACTCCTTCGCCAGGGCCTGATAGCTCTGCGCGCCCAGCGAGCGCGGATCATACAGATGGATCGGCAGGCCGTGGCTGGGCGCCTCGCCCAGGCGCACGTTGCGCGGGACGACGGTATTGTATACTTTGCCCTTGAAGACCTTGCGCACCTCCTGCGCGACCTGCAGGCCCAGATTCGTGCGCGCGTCGAGCATCGTAAGCACGACGCCCTGAATCGCGAGCTTGCGGTTGATCTTCTGCACCTTCTGGATCGTGCCCATCAGCGCGCTGACGCCCTCCAGCGCATAGTATTCGCACTGGATCGGAATCAGCACGCCGTCCGCCGCGCACAGCGCGTTGAGCGTGATCAGGCCCAGCGACGGCGGGCAGTCAATGAAGATATAATCAAAATCCTTGCGGGCCGCATCCAGCGCCTCGCCAAGCACGCGCTCGCGCTTATCCATGCCCGCCAGCTCGATCTCCGCGCCGGCCAGACGGATATCCGCCGGGAGCACGAAGAGCGTGGGCACCTGCGTTTTCGCCAGCGCATTTTTCAGCTCGACCTCGCCGGCCATGACCTCGTAGATCGTGGGCGTATTCTCCTTCACGCGAACGCCCAGTCCGCTGGACGTATTGCCCTGCGGGTCCGCGTCCACGACCAGCACGCGCCGGCCCTCGGCGGCCACGCATGCGGCAAGGTTCACGCTGGTGGTCGTCTTGCCGACGCCGCCCTTCTGATTGGTGATTGCAATGATTTTAGCCATGTATATAAATCCTCGGATGAATCTCAATTCGTTTTAAGCACCGCAATGCTTCGTATTTTTGCTGAGCAAGGTATCGGAGCGCCCTCTGCGCGAACGATACCCTAAGAAGCAAGGCGAAGCGTAGCGGGTCCGGGCTCAGCCCGGTTATTTCTCTTGTCCGTTTTCCCGGAGTACCTGCATGTAGTATGCGCGCTCCTGCGCATCCATCGGAAAGCGGCGGATCAGCTCGCGCATCGCGGCAAACGAACCCTCGCGCGAGAAATCGTAAAGCGCTTCCTGCACGCTCGGGCTGACGGGCAGCGTGCTGTAGGCCAGCGCAAGCAGCCTGTCGGCCAGATCGCTGATGAACGCGCTCGTCAGGCGTACGCGGCGTCCGCCCGAAAGCGTGGCCACCATGGTGCCGCCCGTGCCGGTGTAGACCGCGTTAAATACAGCGGAGTCGATCTGGGCGGCCAGCTGCGGTAGCGTCGCGTCTGTTCGCATAAAGCGGACCAGAGACTGATTGACGGCATACGCCAGATCCGGGCAGCGCGCAAGCAGCTCTTCACCCAGCGCCATCTTCAGCATCGCTTCAATCCGGTCAATCTTGCTCGCCACAGCCATTCACCGCCTGTTCTCTTTTGGAAATCAAATGGACACGCATATCCATATTCTATTCTACACGCACTGCAGGTTTTCCCGCAAGGGGCTGCCGGGAAAAACAGAAATTTGGTCACCCGGCCTCTTTGTGTGCCGGCATGCGCGAGAGCGGCACGACCAGCGCCGCCGCAAAGGCGAACAGGCCCACGCACACCGCAAACGGAATCCGCAGCGAAATCTCGGCAAGCAATCCGATGATGCTGGGGAATACGGCAGTGATCAGGGAAATCGTGCCGTAAATGAGGCCGCACACGCGGGCGCGCTCCTCCTCGCCGGCATTGATGAACAAAAGCGAGCTGGTCATCGGCGAGAGCACGGAAAGCGACACCGCCTCCAGCAGCACGCTCACAAACAGCAGCGCGACGCCCACGGCGCCCCGCGGCGCAAGCAGCAGCATCGCCATCGCCGTCATATGCATGAAAAAGCCGGTGATCAGCGGATACCTGGCGGGCATGCGCGTCACCCTCGGCACCAGGAAGAGCACGCACAGCAGCGTCACCAGGGACTTGATCGTCGTGAAGAACACGACATTGCCCTGCGCGACGCCCAGCTCCTGACACACCAGCAGCGCCCAATAATTGTTGGTCAGCGTGGTCACCAGGGAATAGCTGGCGAAGACGCCGAATGTGAGCAGCATGCGCTTGCTCATCACGGTTTTGATGTATACGTCCTTGCATTCGTAGAGCAGCCGCAGCATGCTCTTGTTCTTCGTGGCGGCCATGCGCCTGCGCCCGATGCCGGTCTCCCGGGAGAAGGCCTGCACGAGGATGAACTTGATGGTCATCGAGACGAACGTGATGCCGTAGAGCACGCGCATCGTCGGCACAAGGCCAAACGCGTCGATCGCCAGCTTGCTTAGCGGTGCAAAGAACGCAGAGAAAAGACCCAGCATCTGCGTCAGCGAGAACGCGGGCACGATTTCCTCTTCCTTCATGTCGTCAATCAGCAGCAGCGACCAGGAATTTTCCGTCACGCGCCATGCGCCGTTGAACACAGCCGCTGCGGCAAACCAGCGGAAGTCCTGCGAGAGCATCCACAGAAACTCCGGCACGGACCACGACAGCACATCGAAGATGAACGTCGTCCAGCGCCTGCCGAGCTTATCGGTGATCACACCGGAAAGCGTGGCAAAGACCACCTGCGAGACGATATTGATCGAGGCGACATAGCCGATTTCGGAAGGCGACAGCCCCAGCGCCGCCATGAACAGCGAGGCATACGGCAGATACAGATTATACGGAACGCCCCACAGCGGCTCCGGCCACAGGCAGGCGCGCGCGTTGCCCTTCATCCCCGCCAGCGCGGCGATCATGGGATTACGCATCAGCATTCGTTTCAGCCATTTCATCTTGCGTTTCCTCCGGCGTTTGCATCGGTCAGGCAGTCACGGATATTATACAGGAGGTTTCCGGCGAATGCAAGGCGCTCGCGCCCGGCTTTCGCAGTGTTTACTTTTCATCCCGTCCGGGGTATACTGAATCATATCCCGATCAACCTTTCCCCCCTCATTCAAGGAGGTATACATGCTCACAAAACCCATCTGCCAGAGCGTGCTTGAGCGCGCCCTCAGGGGCGGCGGCACGTTTGCGGAGATCTTCTTTGAGGACACCCGTTCCTTCGGCCTGACACTGCGCTCCGGCATGATCGAAAACGCCGCCGTCTCCCGCCCGCGCGGCGCGGGCATCCGCATCTACGACGGCCTGCGCTCCATCTATGTCTACACCTGCGATGTGAGCGAGGCGGGCCTTCTTCGCGCCGCGGACCGCGCTGCAGCCGCCGTGACCGACACAAAGGGTTCCGGACGCGATATCGTGCTTAACGAAAGGACGTTCACCGATATGCATCCGGTGATCGCGCCTGTGCTCGGCGTCAGCGCAAAGCGCCGCGCGGACGTGCTGCGCGCGGCAGACAGCGCCGCCCGCGCCGTATCGGAGCGCATCACGCAGGTGACCTGCGGCCTGCTTGCGCGCGAGCAGCATGTGCTCATCGCCAACAGCGACGGCCTGTACACCGGCGATACGCGCACATACACCCGTCTGACCTGCTCCGCAGTCGCAAGCTCCGGCACGGAAAACCAGACCGGCATGGAGGGGCCCGGCGCGCTGATGGGCTTTGAGCTCTTTGAAAATCGCGTCGATCCCGCCGAAGCGGGACGCAAAGCGGCCAAAACCGCCGTCACCATGCTCGATGCGCCGTACATAAACGCCGGCGAGATGCCGGTAGTGATCGCGGGCGGCTTTGGCGGCGTCATCTTCCACGAGGCCTGCGGCCACTCCCTGGAGGCGACCAGCGTGGAGCCCGGCATGAGCGAATTCACCGGAAAGCTGGGTCAGCAGATCGCCGCGCCCTGCGTCACCGCCATCGACGACGGCACGATGCCCAATGAATGGGGTAGCGAAAACATCGACGACGAGGGCATGCCCACCACGCGCCTTGTGCTGATCGAAAACGGCGTGCTCAAGAACTACATGATCGACCGGCTGAATGGTCTCAAGATGGGCATGGCCCCGACCGGCAGCGGCAGGCGCGAGGGCTATGCCTATGCGCCGACCAGCCGCATGCGCAACACCTATATCGCCGCCGGCCACGACGACGAGGAAGAGATGATCCGCACCATGGGCGACGGCCTGTATGCCGCGCAGATGGGCGGCGGCAGCGTCAATCCCGCCACAGGCGAATTCAACTTCTCCGTGCGCGAGGGCTATCTGGTCAAGGACGGCAAGATCGCGCATCCCGTGCGCGGCGCGTCGCTCATCGGCAAGGGATCGGAGATCCTCATGCGCATCGACCGCGTGGGCCGCGAGATGACCATGGGACAGGGCATGTGCGGCTCGCGCAGCGGCAGCGTGCCCACGAACGTCGGCCAGCCGACCATCCGCGTAAGCTCCCTGACCGTCGGCGGAAAGTGAGGAATATCGCATGGAAAACAGCTTTGATATCCGGATGAACGAATTCGCCCGTCAGGCGCTGGATGCGGCCAAGGCCGCCGGCATTTCCCCCGCCGAGGCGACGCTTTCCGCCAGCGAGAGCTTCTCTGTGCGCGTGCGCACACAGAAGCTGGAGGATTACAAGGTTTCCGACCGGCTGCATCTTGTGCTGCGCGGCGTCTGGCAGGGCAAAATCGGCACGGCGAGCACGCAGGCGATGGATGAGGAGAGCCTTGACATGCTCATTCAGGGCGTGAAGGAAAGCGCCGAGCTGATCGAAACCGACGAGCAGGACGCGATCCTGCCGCCGGACGAACGTTACAGCGCGGTATGCAACTACAGCGAGGACGTCGAATCGATCAGCGCCGAGGATAAGATCACCCTGGCGATGCGCATCGACGCGCGCCTTGCCGCTAAGGATGCGCGCATCAAGCCCGACGCCTGCGTCGTCGCCAGCACAAGCGAAACCTTCGCGCTTCTTAACACGCTGGGGCTGGATCTGTCGCACCGCTCCAACATGATCTACGCCTACGCCAGCTGCCTGGCCAAGGAGGGCGAAAACGCCGCCACGGGCTTCAGGCTCCTGTGGGGCTATTCCATGGAGGACGTGGACGCGCTGTCCGTCGCCGACGGCTGCGCAAAGGACGCGCTGGATAAGCTCGGCGCGGTGAGGCTGTCCAGCGGTACGCGCAGCGTCGTCATCCGAAACAACGCCATGGCCGATCTGCTCTCCACGTTCTGCGGCGTGTTCTCCGCGGACAACGCGCAGAAGGGCATGTCCCTGCTTGCGGGCAAAGAGGGCGAAAGCATCGCCAGCGGCTGCGTCACGCTCGTCGACGATCCGCTGATGCCCTGGGGCCTGGGCTCCTGCCCGTTCGACCGCGAGGGCGCGGCGACGATGACCAAGAACCTGATCGAAAACGGCACGCTTAAGACCCTGCTGCACAACCGCAAGACCGCAAAAAAAGCGGGCGTCAAAACCACCGGCAACGCCGCAGGCTCCGGCCGCGTCGCGCCGAGCAACCTCTACATCAGACCCGGCGAAGCATCCATGGACGATCTGCTCGCCGGGATGGGCGACGGCCTGCTCATCACCGAGCTGAGCGGCCTGCACGCAGGCGCGAACCCCATCAGCGGCGATTTCTCGCTGCTCGCACGCGGCTTCGAGGTGATCGCCGGAAAATGCGTGCGCGCGGTGGAGCAGTTCACCGTCGCGGGCAATTTCTATGATCTGCTTCGAAACGTCACTGCCGTAGGCAGCGATCTGCTCTTTGAGGGATCGCCCATCGGCAGCCCGAGCGTGGCTGTGGCGCAGCTCAACATCGCGGGGGAATGAGCGGGCAGCGCCCGCACACACTTCCGAACGACTTAACACAGTTCAATCAATCGGTACTCGCAGCACATATTTTCGCATGTTCCTCATTTGTTCAAAAGAAAGGAGCGCATCTCAGCGCTCCTTTTTGATCTGCGAAATCAGTTTTGTCAGCACCCATGCTGCTGCCGCGCCCAGCGTATCGATCCCCACGTCCATGGCGCTGGGGCCGCGTCCCTCGGTGAAGCTCTGATGGAACTCGTCCGTGGCAGCATAGCAGGCGCACAGCATCAGCGCCCATAGCCCCGGCCGCCCTGCGTCCTCCAGCCTCAGCGCGCGGCGATAGAGCATAAACAGCACGGCATACTCCGCCATATGCGCCGCTTTGCGGATGAGCAGATGCAGCATGTCCAGATCGATGCCCGCCGCGGCCTGCTCGCCAAAGAGGAAGGCGACAAGGCCCGTCACAAGTCGCAGTATCCGTCCGCTTTGCTCGCCGGAGGTTTCCCCGGGCATCGCGCTCATCAGGAAGATCACGCCCATCCACGCCAGCGCGGGCAGCCAGGCTTTCAGTCGCTTCATGTCTGCTTTTTCCTCCCGATTCTGACGTTTTTCTGTATTCATATAATACCATATTTGACTCATTTTTGCAAAAAACGCTTGAGTTTTCCACCCTGTCTGGTATAATAGATAGAAGAATTCTGTTACGAAGCATATCCCATACCAAAATCGTTTCACATTTTGGAGGTATCATCATGAAGAAGATCATCATCGCGGCGCTCATGCTCACGAGCCTGCTTTTCGCCTTCGGCGCGTATGCTGAGGACAACGTCGCCCTCCCGGGCGCGCGCGCAGATGCTGCGGCGGCTGTTGTCCAGAGCACCCCGGCCGCTGCCGAGGAAAACACCGCGCCCGAGGCTGAAGAGGTCTCCATCGAGGCTCCGGCCGCCGAGGAAGCGCCCGCCGAGCTCATCGCTGCGGACGAGACCGCAGCCGGGCTGGAGATCACCAAGGAATACCGCTGGTTTATCAGCCAGTCTAACCACATCCGCGGCCGCACCGTGCGCTACTATGACGACGTATACTGCTACAACCACGGCGACTACTATCTCACGCCGTTTGACAGCAAACTCGCGCCGGAATACCTGACCGTGGACGCCTCCGGCACCTACGCCGTCGCGCCGATCGTGCTGGACATCACTGACGCCATGCGCGTCGCCCTCTATGGCGATGATCTGGGCGAAGTCTCCATGTTCTACGCACAGTACTGCGAGCGCCGCGGCAACGGCCACGGCCAGACCGGCTTCACCGGCGTGCACGAGGGCGTCGACTTCACCAACGCGCCGGGAGCGCCGCTCTACGCGATTCTGGGCGGCGAGGTCACCCGCGCGGGCGACAGCAACGGCACCGTCGCCGTGTACAATGAAGAGTATGACGTGACCGTGCTCTATCTGCACTGCGAGGAGATCGAGGTTCGCCGCGGCGACGTGATCGAAGCGGGCGCCTGTATCGGCGCGGAAGGCAAGAAGGGCTCCGGCGGCACCTACACCCACGTGGAGATGCGCACCGGCCGCCACACCACCTCCAACCCGTACCGCAACACCATCCTGGAGAGCGACTGCCCGTATCCGGTGATGCAGGCCGCGCTGGGCGTTGTGGAATCCGGCCGTCAGCCGGTGACCGCCGCCGCCGTGATGGAAGCGCAGCGCATGCGCGAGGAGGCCGAAGCCGCCGCGAAGGCCGAAGCTGAGGCCGCTGCGAAGGCCGCCGAGGCCGAGGCTGAGCCGGAAATCGAGCTGATCGACGTGCTGGACACCACCGAGGAAGGCTATGGCTTCGCCGAGCAGACCGTCGCGCCGGAAGCCACCCTGCCGCCGAGCACCAAGTAAAACCGCATCATCCATATACGATTTACCGGAGGGCCCTGCTCGTCAGGGTCCTTCTTTATCTGACAGAAATTGCGCGAAAATGCGTGCAGCGTACACCGGGCAGCTTCATGATGTTAAGCCGTTCGGAAGCGCGGGCGGGCACGGCCCGCTTCTTTACTGCCCGCTGCAATCATAGACTGAAACGAAAGGAGGAGACGCCATGGTTCGCGTTCTGCGTTATCCGCGCCTGAGCGCGCTGTGCTGCGCCAGCGCAGTGGCCTGTGCGCTCGGCCGCGATGCATGCGTGAGCGCATCGCTTGACGGCTGGGCGCAGGTGCTGCTGCTGACGACGATCGCGCTGCTGGCGCTGTGCGTGGCGCTGCTCTCCTGCCGTTTCTTTGTGGACGAGGTCGGCGTGGGCGTGGGCTTCCTGCTGCGCGTTCGCCGCACGCCGTGGGAGAATATCGCTTCCTTCGGCCTTTTGTGCTGCAACAGCCGCAGACGCTATCTCTACGGCATGTATCAAGGCAGAACGGATTTCATCAACCTGATCCATCGCGCGCCGCAGTGCGGCCCCTGGGGGTTTGTGGTGCCCGTAAGCCGCAAGCTCATGCGCGCAGTGAGCACATATTGTCCGTTTGCGGTCGATCTCTCGCCGCAGCCGAAGCCAAAGCGCAAGGGCCGTCTCCGCGCGCAGTGGCATCAGGCGGCGATCCACAGCGCGATCATGCTGCCGACGGCCGCCATTGCGTTCGTCACGGGCGCGCTGATGCTCATCCGCGCGGCGCAGACGATGTCGCTCACGCTGCCGCTGCTTGCGCTTGCGCTGTATCTGGCAGGCCTGACGCTGCTTTACCGGATGATGAACACGATCACGACCTGTCCGCGCTTCAACGAGGAAGGCGTCGGCGCAGGCCGCGGGCTGTATCTGCCGTGGGAAGAGGTTCGCTTCGGCTATGTGCACAGGATCGCGAAGATGAGCGGGCTTTTCCTGCTCTCCCAGCCGCTGGAGACCATGCACAGGCGCAACGCGCCGCCGATGGTCTGCCTGTCCATGCCGGATACCAGGACCATGCTTCTGGCGTATCTGACCTATTGTCCGAATGCCAATCACGGGATGGATGTTTAATATTGGGCTGCCGCCCAAACCCGCCTGGGACTGAAGCCTGCCGCCGCCAGAGGCGGAAGCCGGCAGGCGGAACGTCGGAAATCGCAAGGAGCGCTTGCGCGACTATGCGAGTTTCCCGGCATCCCCAACCCCCTTCTCCGCTTCGCGCCGGTTTTAAGCTTTACGGCATTGTACAATGAAAACCACCAGCTAAGCTGGTGGTTTCCTTTTGGGCCTTCAAGGCCCTTTTACTAGCACGCCTCTTAAGAGGCATCGAATTGGTTTGTCAGCCGCTTTGTTCTTTCTCAGGCATGC
>SVGO01000085.1 GCA_015056305.1 Clostridiales bacterium
ATAGTAGTAAACAGGCTCGGGCGTGGGCGTGGGAGTCGGCGTGGGCGTGGGGGTCGGCGTGGGCGTGGGAGTCGGAGTCGGCGTGGGGGTCGGCGTCGGCGTAGCGCTCAGCTCGACCAGCGCGCTGTCCAGCTGTCCCAGCAGCTCGTCCACGTTGCCCGGCATGACGCCCAGCAGTGTGCTGGAGCCGGCCGCAGCGGCATACAGGCCTGCGGCGGTGTCGCTGCCGGGTACGATCTCGATGCTGTCCTCGCCGGCGATCACGCCGTCCACAGCGGCGCTGTCGCCGAAGGTGGCGGCGAAGGTCTCCTTCAGGCCGTCGGCCTTGATGACCTTGTCAATGGTTTCCAGAAGATCGCTGCCGCTGGCCTGCGCGCCCGGGGTGAGCACGATGCCTTGCACGCCGTGATCATCATAGAGTGCGAGCGCCTGAGCAGCCTTCGCGCCCTCAGCGGTTTCGGAAAGCGCGGCGTTTTCGACGGGCTGGGCGGTCTCGCTCGCGGCGGGATTGAGCGCCTTTTCGCGCAGCTGGCTGTAGGTCATGGGCACGGGCGTGGCGGTCGCCTCGGCGACAAGCGCCACTTCGCCGGAACCAACGGCCTCGGACACAGCGTCAACGCTGAGCGCCTTGCCGCTGGCGGCGCGAAGGAGCGCGCGCAGCACATCGTCGGACAGATCGGTGTTCGGCGCGATATAGAGCGTCGCGTCGTTTTCGTCGGCTTCCAGAGAGGAGACAAACGTCGCGGCGGAAGTCGCATCGGTTTCGCCGGCAGTCGCTGCGCGGATTAGACGGATCAGCTCGTCCTCGCTCAGGTCGCTGTCGGGATCAAAGCGGACGATCAGGGAACCGTCCTCCTGCTCCTCGGCAGCGAAGATGGTGCTGCCGCCGGCCACGTCGCCTGCATTCTGAGCGAACACGGGCAGGATGTCCTCCACGGTCTGCGGGATGCGGTTGATCTCATTGCCGTCCAGATCGTAGAGCACGACGTCGCCCTGAGGATCGATCACCATGACGCCCGGGTGCGCACGATAGACGTAGGTCACGCGCATATGAGCAAAGTCGTGAATCTCGCGCGCATCGAGCGTGATGCGCTGCTCAGCGCCCGCTTCGGCCTTGCGCGGGAAATAGACGCGATGCACCCATGCGCCGGTATCGCGCACGCGCAGCGTACGGCGGCCGTCGACCAGGAGGGAAGAATACAGATAGAAGGAATGATCATCCGCCTGCGTATTGGCGGTGATGGTCAGCCTGGCGCTGGCGGCGCCGGGCACGACGGCCGGCACGCCGGAAAGCGAGTATTCGCTGTGGGCGTTGTAGCCGCCGGCGGCGCGGGTCACGTCCAGAGAGACATGCCTGGCGCCGCGGACAATTTCGGTCATGGCGACCGGATCGCTTTCAGTGACGCTCTCTGCGTCGGTATTGGCGATCGCCGGACCATAAGCATCGCTGACCTCGCTGCTCACCTCGATGGCTTCCAGCTGCCAGTAGCAGGAGGCGGCGCCGGCGAGCGCGCCGGCGGGAAACGCCAGCAGCATGCAAAGCGCGAGGACACGCAGGAAATTTTTCATGACGGGAGCTCCTTTCCGTGCGCAGCGGGAACCGATGCGCATTCCCCGTTGGGAAAAAGTAACATTTTATTTATAGCATGTTCGGGCAAAAAAAGCAAGTATTCACTGAAAAAACCACAAAAATGTGCCCTTCGCAGCCGTGTGCAGATAAAAAATATTCCAAAATAGGGCTAGTCATGGGTGGTGATTTAGGCTATAATGGGGACAGCTAGAAAAACATGAAAGGGAGGGATTGACCGTGATCCAGATCATCTTTGGCAAGAAGGGTTCCGGCAAGACCAAGCGTATTTTGGATATGGCGAACGCTTCCGTGAAGGAAGCGAAGGGCAACGTGCTCTTTGTGGACGACGATAAGAGCTACACCCTCAGCCTCAAGCCGCAGGTTCGTTTTGTGGATGCGAGCGAGTACTCCGTGAAGGGCAAGGATTCCTTCTATGGCTTCCTGGCTGGTATTCTCGCCGGCAACTATGACATCAGCGTGATCTATGTCGATGCGTTCCTCAAGCTGGTGAAGGCTGACGTTGCCGATCTGCAGGACTTCTTTGCCAAGCTCGATACGCTCGTCGCCAATGCTGGCTGCGATATGATCATCAGCTTCAGCGAGGATGCTGCGAACGTGCCGGAGAGCATTCGCAAGTATCAGATCTGATATCCCTGATATCAGCAGACAAGTGCAAAAAACAGCCGCTTTCCTCTCTATTGACGGGGAAGCGGCTTTCTTGTATAATGGAAAAACGATTTTTTCCAAATATGACGGGGTTTTTGCCCCGTGCAATACAAGAGGAGGAATCCTTATGCAGATGCTTTCTACCCGCGGCGCCGCCGCTGTCACGCCGTCCATGGCGATCCTTCGCGGCCTTGCGCCCGACGGCGGACTGTATGTCCCGGCTGCGTTTCCGCGCTTTACCTTTGAGGAGATCAAGGCGCTTGCGCCCATGAGCTATCAGGAGCGCGCTTTGTTTGTGCTCGAGCGCTTCCTGCCGGACTTTACCCGTGAGGAGCTCAAGGAGGCGATTGCCGGCGCTTATGGCACGGGCTTTGATGCAGAGGCTGTCGCGCCGATGGCGAAGGTGGGTTCCTGGGCCCATGCGCTGGAGCTGTGGCACGGCCCGACGCTGGCGTTCAAGGACATGGCGCTGCAGCTGCTGCCGTATCTGCTGACGATGAGCGGCAGGAAGCACGGCGAGGAGCGCGAGGTGTTCATCCTCGTGGCGACCAGCGGCGATACGGGCAAGGCCGCGCTGGAGGGTTTCCTCGACGTGCCGGGCACCCGCTGCTGCGTGTTCTATCCGGATGGCGGCGTCTCCCAGGCGCAGCGCCTGCAGATGGTGACCACCGGCGGCAGCAACACGCATGTCATCGCCGTGAAGGGCAACTTTGACGATGCGCAGACCGGCGTGAAGAAGATCTTCTCCGATCCGGATTTCGCTGCCGAGATGAATAAGCAGGGCCGCGTGCTCTCCTCCGCCAATTCCATCAATTTCGGCCGTCTCGTGCCGCAGGTCGTCTATTACTTCTCCGCCTATGCCGATCTGCTCGCCGAAGGCGCGATTGAGATGGGCGACAAGGTCAATTTCTGCGTGCCGACCGGCAACTTCGGCGATATCCTCGCCGCGGACTACGCCGGCAAGGCGGGCCTGCCGGTGGGCAGGCTCATCTGCGCGAGCAACGAGAACAACGTGCTGACCGACTTTATCAACACCGGCGCGTATGATATCTCCGTCCGCGATTTCTTCAAGACCATTTCTCCGTCCATGGATATCCTGATCTCCTCCAACCTCGAGCGTCTGCTGTTTGACCTGTGCGGAAACGACGGCGCGAAGGTGGCGGATCTGATGGCGCAGCTCAAGGAAAAGCGCATGTATCAGGTGGATGACGACATGCTTGGCAAGCTGCAGGCGAAATACGCTGCGGGCTATGTGAATGAAGACGGCATCCGCGCGGAGATCCAGCGCACCTGGCAGGAGGATCACTACCTGATGGATACGCATACGGCGGTCGCCTCTGCGGTTCTGCGCGATTATATCGAAAAGACCGGCGACAAGACGCCGAGCGTCATCGTCTCCACGGCCAGCCCGTACAAGTTCGGCGCGTCCGTGCTCGAGGCGATCGCGGGCGAGGAAGCCGTCAAGGGCAAGGACGACTTCGCCTGCTGCGCGATGCTCTGTGAGCTGACCGCTACGCGCGAGCCGGATCAGATTGCGAAGCTGCCGACGATGGAAATCCGCCATACGGGCGTTTGCGAAAAGGACGCGATGGCCGAGGCTGTGCTCAGCGCCGTGAAGTAAGGCATATGATTTTCAATTCCTATCAGTTTCTCTGCTTTTTCCCGATTGTGACGCTGGCGTATTTCCTGCTTCCCAAGCATGTGCGATGGGTATGGCTGCTTGCGTCCAGCTATTACTTCTACATGTGCTGGAATGCAGGGTATGCGCTGCTGATTGCGTTGAGCACGGTTGTGACCTATGGCTGTGCGCTGCTGTGCGAACGCTTTGACGGGCGGGGCGCCCGCAGGGCCGTCATGATTGCCGGTCTGGGCGTGAATCTGGGCATCCTGGGATTCTTCAAATATTTCAATTTCTTCAGCGAAATCATCAGCCGGGCGTTTGGCGCGGTTGGCGTGGCGATGCAGATTTCGCATCTGGATGTGCTGCTGCCGGTTGGCATCAGCTTCTATACGTTCCAGGCGCTGGGTTATATGCTCGACGTCTATCGCGGAACCATCCGGGCGGAGAAGAATCTGTTTCGCTATGCGCTGTTTGTGTCCTTCTTTCCGCAATTGGTTGCAGGCCCCATTGAACGCTCGAAAAACCTGCTGAGCCAGGTGAATGCGCCTCGTGACTGGGACGCCGGGCGCGCGAGGGACGGTCTGGGCATTATGCTGCTGGGCTTTTTTGAAAAGATGGTGGTTGCGGACCGCGCTGCGCTGTATGTCGATGAGGTGTTTGCCTGCTGGGTCGACGCGTCCGGCATGCAGATTGTGCTGGCGACAATCCTCTTTGCCTTTCAGATTTATGGCGATTTCAGCGGATACAGCCATATCGCCATCGGCGCAGCCAAGATTCTTGGATACGACCTGATGGAGAACTTCCGCCAGCCGTATTTTGCAGTCTCTGTGCGTGATTTCTGGCGCAGATGGCACGTCAGCCTTTCGACCTGGTTCAGGGATTATCTCTATATTCCGCTGGGCGGAAGCCGCGTCAGCAGGCCGCGTGCGGCGCTCAATACCATGATTACCTTTACGGTCAGCGGCCTGTGGCATGGCGCTTCGCTCAATTATGTGGTCTGGGGCATGATGAACGGCGCACTGCAGGTGCTGGAGGGCTTTTTGCCCAAGCGGAAGAAAAAGGACGCACTGCCGGCGCGCGCGCTGAAAACGGTGCTGACCTTTGCGCTGATCTGCTGCACCTGGTTCTTCTTCCGGGTGAACGCATTGAGCACGGGCATGAAGATGCTTCGCCGCGTGCTGCGCTGTTTCTTTGGTCCGCCGATTGCCACGCCGCTGACGCACTGGCAGTGGCTGCTGCTGGCGCTGTCGATTCTGCTTTTGCTGCTGCTGGATCTGCTGCGTGAATCGGGCAGAGGCCTGCTTGAGATCAGCAAGCGCTGGCCGGGCGTGATCACGGACGCGCTGAGCGTTCTGGCTGTGCTGATGATTGTGCTCTTTGGCATCTGGGGACCGAACTATGACGCGCAGGCGTTTATCTACTTTGTGTTTTAGGCGGGTGAAGCGACGTGAAACAATATGGGAGAGCGGCGCTTTGGCTGCTGGTTTTGCTTGTCGGTCTGGTTGGCATGGATCGGCTGATGCGGCGTGACGATGGAAAAATCCGCTATGATGTGTTCTTTGAGGATCAGGCGGGATTTGACGTCTGTCTGCTGGGCAACAGCCATGTGCTCGACGGTATTTATCCGATTGAGCTGTGGCGGGATTACGGCATTACAGCGTTCAACTTCGGCAACACCAATGAGCCGATGACCAACACATACTGGACGCTGAGGCTGCTGAAGGGCTATCATAAGCCCAAAGTGGCGGTGATTGACGTATCCTACATCGACAGGACGCAGGAAACGGAGATCTACCGGTATCGCTTTGCGCATGATTTTCTGGATCAGGTACCGCTGACAATGGAAAAGATCCGGGCGGTATATTCGCTCTTCCCGCAGGGAAAGCGCCAGGAATTCCTTTTTCAGCTGTCGCTGTATCATGCGCGCTGGGAGGAATACATCGGCGGAAAGCCGGAATTGTATATGAATGTCGAGCCCTGCATGTTCGGCGCGGAATTGCGTGCCGGACGGCATGAGCCGGCTGAGTATGTGCGCACGCAGGAGATCGCCGCGCAGGAAGCCGCCGGCGAGCAGGCGCTGTGCGATATCATCGAGCTGTGTCTGGATGAGGGGATTATGCCGGTGCTGACCGTTGTGCCCTTCCCGGCAACACAGGAAAACCAGATGAATATCAACCGGGCGCAGCTCGTTGCCCGGCGATACGGCGTGGATTTCGTCAATCTGCTGGATGTGCCGGATCTGGTTGACTTTGATACGGATTGCTACGATGCGGCGTCGCACCTGAATCCGGACGGCGCGACGAAGGTAACGGCATATCTGGGACGCTGGATGAGCGAAAACTGCGGTCTGGAAGATCATCGCGGCGACGCCCGCTATGCGCATTGGGACGCAGCGCTTGAGGATTATCGTGAGCTGCGCCGAGAAAAATGGAGCGCTATGAGTCTGATCGATTGAAATCAAAAAGAAAACAGCCTATTCATCTTGCGGTGAACAGGCTGTCTGTTTAGATATCGTATACGCTCTGTGCCGGCGCATAGTCCGAACGATAGGCGATGATCCTGCTGAAATCATTCTGAGCGGCGACGGAGAGCATTTCCTCCTGTGTGCAGTGGATGGCATAGCGCAGCATGCGCGCATTGCCGGAATGCATGAGCGAGGCGGCGTAGGTGCCGACCTCGACGGTGCCGGTCATAAACACGCGCGCGCCGCAGATGAGCAGCTGGCGCAGCAGCACCAGAGATTCCGGCTCGTCCAGCTGCGGATCGCTGATGAAATACACGCCCAGCGCGACAAATTCCTCGGGAATCGGGCGGACAAAGATGCTGCCCAGCAGCGCGCCGGCGTCGGGCTTGACCCACATGGCGGTCGCGTCCAGCTGGGAGAGCTCGCGGCGAAGCGGTTCGTCGGCGAAGATGTCCACATCCGGCAGACGCTCGCTGACGCAGGAGATGACGCCCAGGCCGCGGCCATAGGCCGGTACGGGCAGCAGCACGGGGCGGCCGTCCTCGATGGCCTCGGCAATGGCGCAGACCAGCGCATCGAGCTGCTCGTCGCGCGTGTCCGCGGATTGTGTGCCGTAGTCGCAGTCGAGCACGGCGATATCGGCGTGAATGCCCTTGATGGCGTCGGTTTCATGGATGCGCGCTGCGGGATAATAATCGCCGGAGAAGAGGATGGCCTTCTCGCCGTCGCGGATGCGGAACCAGGCGCTGCCCAGACAATGACCGCTGCGGCCCCAGATCAGATGCAGGCCGCCGGGCAGTTCGGTTTCGGTGAAGGGAAGAGACAAACCTTCCAGAATGATCGGATCATCGATGGCGATGTGCAGCTGCTGCGCGGTCTCGGCGCTGAGCACCACGCGGCCATCAAAGCCGTTGGCGAAGAGATACTCCAGGCCGCCGGACTGGTTTTCATGGGAATGGGTCAAAAAGAGGTAGCGTGCGGAGCGAATCTGTTCGCTGCTCAGGTGCGGGAGTTCGTCGCCGGCATAGCAGCGCTGATAACCGCAGTCAACGATGAACGACGCATTGCCTGCCTCGACAAAATAGCAATGGCGCTGCTGGCTGCACGGTTCGCCTGTCAGATAAAGCTTCATGAGTACCTCCTGCATAACGCTGCGCGTCGCTTGGCAGCGCTGGGAAATCTGAACGAATATTCATAGTATATCCGAATTTGATCGGGCAGTAAACCCGGCAAAATC
This sequence comes from Clostridiales bacterium, assembly GCA_015056305.1. GTDB lineage: Bacteria > Bacillota > Clostridia > Christensenellales > Aristaeellaceae > Ventricola. Next base: position 7,559 of record SVGO01000085.1, read on the forward strand.
CACGAAAGTTTAAAAATATGTTCGCATTTTGACAAAATTTCGTTAAAAAGAGAAGGAATGACTCTTTCACAAAACGTGCGCGTCGTGATAGAATAAGACAGGCAGCCTGCTGGGAGAAGGATTTTCTGCCAGTTCCGGGAAGAAACGGGTCGCCTGTTTCGTCTATTTTATGCAACAAGCAATCAACTCCGGCGTGCGTTCATGCCGGGATGAGGTGAAAATATGAGGAAAATATGTATCTGCCTGCTAGCGCTGCTGCTGCTTGTGCCGTCGATCGCTATGGCGCAGCTGGTCGTTGTGGACAACGGCAGCGATCCGTCCAGCCGGCTGAATATGCGCATGGCGCCTGAACGCGACGCTGCCATTGTGGGCAAGTTTGTCAGCGGTACGCAGGTGGAGGTGATCGCCGACGCGGGCAGCGGCTGGTCCCAGGTGCGCATCGGCAGCGGACAAAACAGCGTGTCGGGCTACATGATGACGAGCTATCTGAAGCCGTCCAGCAAGGTCGATGCGCGTGAGAAGCGGCAGGTAGCCTCGCCCTACGGTACGCAGTCCGTCGTTCTGCGCGACAGACCGTCCAATTCCTACGATGCGGTGATGATGCTGATGGTCGGAGATGCGGTGACGGTGATCGGCGTGAACGGTGATTTCTGCTTTGTGCAGACGAGCGATTTGTCCGTGGGCTGCCTGCTTGGCAGCGAACTCAAGTAAAGACGAAAAAACAGGAGCGCTCCGGGAGAATGGGGCGCTCCTGCTTTGCACATTGGGGCGGATATTAAGCGAGGCAAGCTGCCCGGATAGGCGCGAAGCAGACCAGCCCTTGAGCTTTGGGGCGAAGGGCTTTCGTGATCACATTTTTGCGACAGTATATTTCACATATATGCTCTGTAACAAAGTTGTAAATCCGGATGCGGTATGATATACTGATCTTCGTTCCCACGACCCCGAAAAGGAGGAAATTCTGATGAAAAAGATGATGATTTGTGTGCTGGCGCTGATGATGGCGCTTGCGCTTTGCGCCTTGGGCGCAGCCGATGAAAAGGTGAACGTATTTGCGCTCAAGGGTCCGACCGGCATCGGCATGGTCGGCGTGATGGAGAATCATCCGGATGAGTATGCTTTCACGCTTGCCGGCGCTGCCGACGAGATCGTTGCCGCAATCGCCAGCGGCAGTGCGGATATCGCCGCCTGCCCGACCAACCTTGCCGCGACCCTGTACAAGAAGACGGGCGGCAATGTGCAGCTGATGGCGCTCAACACGCTGGGCGTGTTGCACGTCGTTTCCAGCGATCCGTCCATCGATTCCTTTGACGATCTGGCGGGCCGCAAGCTCTGGGCCACCGGTCAGGCGACCGTGCCGGAGTATGCGCTGCGCTATATTCTCGAGCAGAACGGTCTGACCGACAAGGTTGAGGTCGAGTTTGTCAGCGAGCACAGCGAGCTGGCCACGCTGATGGCCGCGGGCAAGGTCGATGTCGGCATGCTGCCCGAGCCGCATGTCACCAGCGTGCTCATGCAGAACGAGAATATGAAGACTGTTATCGACGTGACCGAAGCCTTCGAAAGCGCCGCCGCCCAAGCCGGCAATGAGGGCATGGTGCTCTCCATGGGCTGCGTGATCGTGCGGCGCGAATTCGCCGAGCAGAACCCGGAGAAGGTTTCCGCTTTCCTTGAAGCGTACAGCGAGTCCGTCGCCATGGTGAACGCTGACGCCGCCGCTGCCGGCGCGCTGGTTGAAAAGCACGGCGTGATGCCCAAGGCCGCCGTCGCTGCCCGCGCGATCCCGAACTGCCACATCGTCTTCGTCGAGGGCGAGGCTGTGCGCGCGCAGATTGAGCCGCTGTATCAGGTGCTCCATGCGGCGAACCCCGCCTCCATCGGCGGCGCGCTGCCGGGCGACGATTTCTACTATGTCCGCTGATTACAAGCGCCCGCGCGTAAAAAGCCTGCTTTCCCGCGCGGGCGTTTTGCTCTTCTATGTCGCGCTGTGGAGCGCGCTGGCCGCATGGATCGATCAGCCGCTGCTGCTGCCCGCGCCGGGCGAGGTGATCCGCAAGCTCGCGGCGCTCCTGCCGGATTCCCGATTTTATCTTTCGCTGGGCGCGACGCTTGGGCGCACGCTGCTGGCCTATATGCTGGGCATTGTGGCAGCCGTGCTCCTTGGCGCGCTGTGCGTGAAATCCCGCGTGTGCGAGCTGCTGCTCTCGCCCCTGCTCTCTGCTATCCGCGCCACGCCGGTCACGTCGTTCATCGTGCTGGCGCTTGTGTGGCTGTCCAGCCCGCGCGTGCCGGTGCTCACCGGCTTTTTGATGACGCTGCCGGTCGTCTATTCCGCGCTCGTGCAGGCGATCCGCGCGATCGATCCCAAACTTATGGAGATGACGCGGATGTACGGCTTTGGCCGGATAAAGACGCTCGTTCATGTCGTGATCCCATCCGTGCTGCCTGCGTTTGTGCAGAGCTGTCTGGCGGCGATTGGCCTTTGCTGGAAAGCGGTCGTCGCGGCGGAGGTCATCGGCGTGCCCAAGCTGGCCGTCGGCAGCCGGATCTACGAATCGAAGATCTATCTGGAAACGGACAGCCTGCTCGCATGGACGCTGACGATTATTGTGCTCAGCGTGCTGCTGGAAGCACTGCTCAAAAAAGCGGCCAGGCGCCTGATGGAGGTGCGCCATGCATAACATGATCCGGCTCGAACATGTCCGCATGTCCTTCGCAGAGAAGGAAATCTTCTCCAACCTGTCGCTGACCTTTGCCTCTCCCGGGCAGTATGCGATCCTCGGCCCATCCGGTCGGGGCAAGACGACGCTGCTGCGTTTGATTGCCGGGCTGGAAAAGCCGCTCTCCGGCGATATCTGCGTGCCGCAGGATGTGCATATCTCCTTCTGCTTTCAGGAGGACAGGCTGCTGCCGTGGAAGACGGTGCTCGAAAATGTGATGCTCGTCTGCGGCGATCGCGCAGCTGCCCAAAGGTGGCTGGGGCGCGTCGGTCTTGGCGCGGAGGCGGACAGCTATCCCGCGTCCCTTTCCGGCGGCATGAAGCGGCGCGCGTCTCTGGCGCGCGCGCTGGCATACGATGCGCCGATCCTGCTGATGGACGAGCCCTTCCGCGCGCTGGACGACGCTACGCACGCGCAGATGCTTGCGCTGGTTCGTGAGACGGCGAAAGGCAAGCTGCTTATTCTGGTGACGCACGATGAAACCGACGCGGACGGCATGACCGTCGTCCGCCTTTGATTCACAAATCCGCAACGAGGTGATGACATGCCCATCAAGATTCCCGAGTCGCTGCCCGCACGCGCGACGCTTGAGAGCGAAAACATCTTTACGATCACGGAGCATCGCGCCGTCACACAGGACATCCGTCCGCTGCGCATTCTGCTGCTCAATCTGATGCCGACCAAGATTGTCACCGAGACGCAGCTGGCGCGCCTGCTGGGCAATTCGCCGCTGCAGATTGAGCTGGAGCTGATTATGACGCGCAGCCGCGAGAGCCGAAACACCTCGCGCGAGCACATGCTCTCCTTCTACAAGACGTTTGACGACGTCAGGCATCAGCATTTCGACGGCATGGTGATCACCGGTGCGCCGGTCGAGCAGATGGAGTTTGAGCAGGTGGATTACTGGCAGGAACTCTGCGGGATCATGGAGTGGTCTAAGACGCACGTCACCAGCACGTTCCACATCTGCTGGGGCGCGCAGGCAGGGCTTTATTATCACTTCGGCGTGAAGAAGCTGCCGCTGGAGAAGAAGCTCTTCGGCGTATTCGAGCACACGGTCGAGCGCCGCAGCTCGATGCTGCTTCGCGGATTTGACGACACGTTCTTCGTGCCGCACTCACGCCACACGACGATCGACCGTGCGGATATAGAAAGCGTTCCCGAGCTGAAGATTCTTGCGTCCTCCGAGGAGGCGGGCATCTACGCTGTCGCAACCGACAAGGGCCGCCAGATCTTCATCACCGGCCACAGCGAATACGATGCGGACACGCTGCGTCTGGAATACGAGCGTGATAAAAAGGCCGGATTGCCGATCGACGTGCCGAAGAACTACTTCCCCGGCGACGACGACACGCAGCCGCCGCGCGTGACATGGCGCAGCCACGCGAACCTGATCTACACGAACTGGCTCAATTATTACGTCTACCAGCGTACGCCGTATATCATCGATGATATCGCCAATGAGAAATTCACGCTGGATCGATAACGGGAATAAAGAGGCTGCCGGATAAGCATGGGCTTGTCCGGCAGCCTTTTGCGTCGATATGGATATTTAGTTCATTAAGGAATCTTGAAACCGGCGCCAAGCGAAGAAGGGGTCTGGGGATGAAATCCCCAGGCGGGTTTGGGCGGCAGCCCAACGTTCCTGTGCGCGAAGCGCCAAAGAGAACGAAGCGTTGCG
>SVGO01000086.1 GCA_015056305.1 Clostridiales bacterium
CTTCAGGTTCTTGTAGTACTCATACGGGATCGCATAGAGGAACGCCTTGGGCGGCATGGTCTGATGGAACGCGGTGTCGAAGACAGCGACGTTCGGCTTGCCCGGCATGACCGCCTGGCAGGCCTTGATGCCCGCGATGTTCGGCGGCTGATGCAGCGGTCCGAGCGGCACGAGCTCTTCGATCGCCTTCATGCTCTCTTCAGTAACCAGAGCGGAGGCCTTGAAGGTCTCGCCGCCGTGGAGAACGCGGTGGCCGCACGCGCCGATCTCGTCCAGAGACTCGATCGCGCCGTTCTCCTTATCGGTCAGCGCTTCGAGAACAGCCGCGATCGCCTCGGTGTGGTCGGCCATATTGCGGGTGAACTCGATGACCTTGTTGCCCTCGGCAACGGTCTGCTTGAAGTGGGTGCCCTCGATGCCGATGCGCTCGACAAGGCCCTTCGCCTTGACGGACTCATCGTCCATGTCGATCAGCTGGAACTTCAGGGAAGAAGAGCCAGCGTTGATCACCAGAATCTTCATGGGAATCAACCTCCGTTATTTTTGATATGGCAGAATATTGTGACATGCGCCCAAAGGGAAGGCGCATGTTATCCCCTTCAAATTGTGTTTGCGCTTTTATAATTCCCTTTCGCGTGCTATAATAGATCAGGCAACACAAAAAAGCGTCCAAGCACATAGACACAAAATGATTATACCTCATTTTGGACGTTTTGAAAAGGGATAATTCCGTCAAACCATCCATTATTAAGGAGCAAATTATGCAGGTCTGCGGCGTCATATGTGAATACAATCCCTTCCACAGGGGCCATGCGCTGCACCTGGAAAGGGCAAAATCGCTCTCCGGCGCGGACTATATCGTCTGCGTGATGAGCGGCAGCGTCACCCAGCGCGGTGTTTTTGCCCATCTTAGCAAATGGACCCGCGCCGAAATGGCGCTTATGAGCGGCTGTGATCTGGTGCTGGAGCTGCCCGCGCGCTTTAGCTTCGCGCCCGCTGAGGAATTCGCCCGCGGAGGCGTTTCGCTGCTGGATCGTCTCGGCGTGGTTTCGCATCTGTCCTTTGGCTGCGAGCAGGAGGCGCTTTCTGCTCTGGATGACGCCGTGCAGATCTTCCGCGAGGAATCCCCCACCTTCAAAGAGGCGCTGCGCGCAGGGCTTGACCAGGGGCTGTCCTATCCCCGCGCCCGCGCGCTGGCCGCGCGGCAGGTCAGCGGCCGTGATGATCTCGACGCGCTGATCGCCCTGCCCAACGCATCGTTGGCCATCGAATACCTGCGCGCGCTGCCGGATGGCATCACGCCCGTTCCCGTCGTACGCGAGGGCGGCGGCTATCACGACGAAGCGCTCGGCGAGCTTGCCAGCGCGACAGCCATCCGCGCCGCGCTCGCCCGCGGCGAAACCGAGCTCGCCCTTTCGTCCGTTCCCCGTCCCGATCTTCTCCGCGCGGCGCTCGATCGCGGCGATATGCACGAGGAAGAAGCGCTCACGCAGGCGCTGCTCTATCGCCTGCGCACGATGAGCGCCGCAGATCTCTCCGCGATTGCGGGCATGGAGGAGGGGCTGGAGCATCGCTTCCTCGCTGCCGCCAAAACGGCGCGCACGCGCGACGAGCTGATCCTCGCCGTCAAATCCAAGCGCTACACCTACGCGCGTCTGTCCCGCCTGTGCATGAATGTCCTGCTGGGCGTCACGCGGGATTTTGTCCGCGGGCATGCCGCGCCAACGTACGCGCGCGTGCTGGGCTTCCGGCGCGAGGCGCAGCCTCTGCTGCGCGCCATCAAGGAGCACGCATCCATCCCGCTGGTCACCAAGGCCGCAGACTATGACCGTGCCGATCCACTCTTTGCGCTGGACGTGCTTGCGCAGGATCTGTGGTCGCTGGGCTGTGCATCGCCCGATCTGCGTGTCTGCGGGCGAGATTTTACAACAGGCCCTGTAATCCTCTAAATCCCCACCCATCTTCTTAAAACCGCAAAACGAGCCTCCCTCTTGAGGGGATCGAAGCCTGCCGCGCCCAGTGGGCGAAATAAGCAGGCGGAGTATCGGAAATCGCAAGGAGCGCTTGCGCGACTATGCGAGTTTCCCGGACGCGACCATCCGAAGGATGGTGGAAGGAGTCTTATGCGCATATTCGCCGTACCCGCTGCCGTTTTACTCGCCTGCTGTCTGTACATGCCCCTGCCCGCCGCGCGCGATTTCCTCTTTCGCCTGATTGACCGCGCGTATGCATACGCGCTGCGCCTGTTCACCCGCCGCACAGGTCGCACTGACGACGCGCCCGCGCTGCTTACGTTTCTTCTTCTGCTGGGCGGCGCGCTTGCTTTGCTGGGCGCGATCCATCCGCTTGTTTCGATGGTGCTCATGGCGCCCGCGTTCACGGGGCTTTGCGTCCTGCCCGCCTGCGCGCGCGTCAAGGACGAGCTGGACTCCGGCAGGTATGCCCGCGATATCCCCGCCTATGAGTCGCTCGTGCGCGAAAGCTGTATGTCCCTCGCGCCGGCGTTTGTGGTGGGCGTCGTCTCGCCGATGCTCCTTTGCGCTTTGGGCATGCCGCTGCATCTGGGCGCGGCGCTCGCCGGGGCCTATACCGCGCTGCATGCACTGAGCCATCGTCTGCCCGCCGCGGCGCGCATTTCGGCTGCTGTACATCGTGTGAGTGAGCGTGTGCTCATCTTTTTCATGCTGCTGTGCTCGGGCGCTGTCGGCCGCAATCCCTTCCGCACGAAGGGCCGCGACGCGCAGGCGCGCCTTCTGAGCATCCTCGGCATCGCCGGGGACGCCTCCGATACGCATGCGCCCATGTCCGGCGACATCCCGCAGGGCGTTTTCCTGTGCGCGTTTGCTTCGGCGATCCTCTGCTTTGCGCTGTGCACGGTCGGCTTTGTGCTGTGCCGGTGACGAAAGGATATACGAAAAGCTCCACGGTTGTGGAGCTTTTTTATTGGGGGAAAACGTAGGGGGATACGTTAGGGCTGCCGCCCTAAAACCTGCCTGGGGACATCGGTCCGGGAATCCCACATAGTCGCGATGGTACATCGCGACTATGCGAGTTCTCCGGATCGTCGTCCCCATACGTCCCCTCACCTCACAGCCCCATCAGCGCCGCGATCACGCTCTCGGCCCATGCGTCGAACGTATCCGGATTCTGATCATAGAGCAATCCGGTCATATCCTGCGCATCCGCCGTCAGCTTCGCGATGCTCGCGCCCAGCGCGCCCGCGGTCGGGGTCACGACGCTTCTCTCCGCAAGCAGCCGCGTTACAAAGGACAGCGCCGCTTCCTTTCTCGCCGGGTTCTGCCAGCAGCTGCGCGTGATCGCCACGCCGAACGCCGGCGTGCCCACGACCGCGCCGCGCGCCTGGCCGTCCTTGGGCGGCAGGTTCGCCACAGCCACATGCTCCGCACGCTCGGGCGCGATCATCTGCGCGAGGATATCTGCATCGATGCGCATGGCCGCCTCGCCGGAGAGGAATGCACGCTCCGCGTCCATATCGGTCATATTCCACGGATCGCTGCCGAACGCGCCGACCTGCGCGAGCGTCATGAGCACGTCCTTCGCGCCCTCCAGCGACGCCTGCTGCCCGTATGCATCGGCCGGAGCGCCGCTGAGCGCCGCGCAGTCCAGCACGATCTCGCTCCATTCGCACAGCGCATTAGCGATGGGCAGCACGCCGTTCTCTCTGAGCGTGATGCACACAGCCAGCAGCTGCTCAAACGTCTCAGGAACCGTCAGTCCGTACCTGGCAAGCACGTCGGTATTGACATACAGCGCCTCCCAGTACAGCCTCACCGGCGCGAGCAGCATACTTCCGTCGCTTTCCTTCATCGCGGCAAACTTCTTCGCGCCAGTATCCGGCGCGGCTGCGGCCAGCTCTGGCGCGCTCACCAGCTCATTGACCGTCAGGCCGAACCCCACGGGCAGCACAACCACGTCCGCCTCGCCGCTGTCAAGCATGGATTTAAGCGCTGCCATCCAGAATTCGTCCATCACGCCGGAGTAATCCTCCACGATATTGCCGGTCTCCTCCTCCCAGAGCGTGATCATATCCATATAGCCCTGCGCGGCGAAGTCCACATCGGCAAACGGCGTGAACGTGCGCAGCGTCACGCCCGCCGCCTGCGCAGCGGCCGCACCGCATAGCAGCAGGCACACAGCAATCATCATGATCATCCATTTACGCATTTGCAGCATCCTCCTTGTCTTTTCTTGCCGGTCACAGTCCCAGGTTAATGGCTTTTTGCAGCGTCTTTCTCGCCAGCGGCGCAGCCACACCGCCGCCCGAGCCGCCGTTTTCCACCAGCACGCTGATGGCGTACGGCGCGTTGTCATTGGTGATATAGCCCACGAACCACGCATGCGATTCGATGCTCTTGTCGTTGCTCGCCTCGGCGGAGCCCGTCTTGCCCGCCACGACATAGCCGTTTGACAGCGCTGCGCGCGTGCCCGTGCCGGATTTGACCACGCGGATCATCTCCTTCTCCAGCCGCTTGGCCGTTTCGCCGTCCATCACGCGCGTGCCCTCAAAGCTGCCCGGCAGCGCGCGGATGCTGCCCTGCGCCGTGGTGATCTTCCTGACCAGATGTGGTTCATGCATCACGCCGCCGTTTGCGATCGCGCCGGCGATGAGCGCCATATGCATCGGCGTGGCGAGCACGCGGCCCTGGCCGATGGACGACCATGCCAGATCCTCCGGGCTCAGGTCGTCGATGGGATAGCTGGAATTATAGACGATCATATCGCCGAACATGAAGTTCTCGTTGAAGCCCAGCTTCTCCGCCGTACGGCCCAGCATCTCATAGCCCAGCTCCTGCGACAGCGCCGCAAACGTCGTATTGCACGAGCTGGCGAACGCATCAGAGAGCGACTGCAGGCCATGGCCCTCCTTCTCCGTCACGGAATAATTGCCCACCGGGTAATAGCCCGTGCAGTCGAACGCAAAATGCTCCAGATCGGGCAGATTTTCCAGCGTCGAGGCCAGCGTGACGATCTTGAACGTCGATCCCGGCGGATACAGGCCCTGCGTCGCGCGGTTGATCAGCGCGCCGGCCTCCTCGTCATACAGCGCCGCATCCAGATTCGTCGGATCGAACTGCGGCATGGAGACCATCGCCAGCACTTCGTTTGTCTGATAGTTCATCACCACGACCGCGCCGCGCTTGCCCTCGGGGAATTCCTCGCTGATATAGCGCGAAAGCCTTTCCGAGATCGTCAGCTGCAGATCGTCGCCGCGCTGGGGCGTGCCCGTCAGCGCGTCCATCACGCGCTCGACCACGCCGGTCTTGAAGCCCAGCATATACTGCGCATGGAACGTGTCCACGCCCGTGGACACCTTGCCGCTGTTGTCGCCGATCACCTGAGAAACCGCCATGCGCGTCGCCCGGGAGCTATGATACCTTCTTGCGCCCGTCTCGTCCGTCCAGGCGAGCACCGTGCCGTCCCTGTCTTTGACAGAGCCCATGATGACCTCCCGCTTCTGGCTGGAGATGCGCGGATTATGCGGATTGGCGACCCAGCGTCCGCCATAGAAATACACCGAATAGCAGAAATATGCGATCATCAGCGCAAACAGCGCCAGCATCAGCATCGCCAGCATATGAATCCGGCGTTTGATGACCTTGATAGAATCACTTCCTTTTTGGGGACTCTGTCTCCAAACCCCTGCAAGGGACATCGTCCCTTGACCCTTCTTCGCTTCGCGGCTGCTTTAAGCCGCCTCGTAGGGCAAACTGCGTTCGCCTACACAAACGCAGCCTTCTTGCAAACCAAACCCGCCTTCCCCCATGGGGAAGGTGGCTGCCCGCAGGGCAGACGGATGAGGTCCCCGCCCGCAGGCGCCCGCTCACCCCTTGATCGAGAGCACGTCCTCCTCCAGATCCTCCTGCGCACGGGCGCAGATGCCGTGCAGGATGCCGATCATGCACAGGCACGAGAGCAGGGACGAGCCGCCATAGCTGACAAAGGGCATCGTCACGCCCGTCAGCGGCAGCATCTTGATCACGCCGCCGACGATCATCACCGTCTGAATCGCCAGCATCGCCAGCACGCCGCAGCCCAGCAGCATATCAAACGAGCGCCGGGACCGGGCGATCACCGTCACCCCGCGCAGCAGGATCATCACATACACCACCAGCATCAGGATGCCGAAGACGATGCCCAGCTGCTCGCAGATGACGGCGAAGATAAAGTCGTTGTGATACGCGGGGATCTTCTCCGGCGTGCCCTGTCCCAGGCCAACGCCGAATAATCCGCCCGATCCGATCGCCAGCAGCGCCTGTATGATCTGATAGCCCTTGTCCAGCGGATCGCTCCACGGATTTCGCCACATCGCCACGCGCGCCTTCACATGCGCAAACATCTTATAGCCCATGACCGCCGCGCCCGCGCCGCCCGCCAGGCCGATCATCGTCAGCGGCATATTGCCGCAGGCGACATAGAACATCGTCAGCGTCGTCAGATAGTAGATCAGCGCCGTGCCCAGATCGCGCTGGAGCATCAGCAGCAGCAGGCATGCGCCGGCAAAGAGGATCGCCGGCATCATCTGCAGCACCGTTCTGTGCGCGCTGAAGTAATATGCCATCGCCAGCACCAGCGACAGCTTTACCAATTCGCTGGGCTGGAACGAGCCAAACAGCGGTATGCTCACCCAGTTTTTCGCGCCGCCCGACCACTGGCCGAATGCCAGCGGCAGAATCAGCGCGCCCACGCCCAGCAGCATCGAGAGCACCGTCAGCCCCTTGAACCGGCGGACCTTCGATACGATCAGGCTCATCACCAGCATCGCCCCAAGGCCGATCGCATAGTAATTCGCCTGCTTCATCCCGCGCTCGGGCGATACCGTATACAGGATCACCACGCCCACGCCGCAAAGGAAATTGGTCAGCGCCATGATCAGCGGATCGATCGGCCATATGCGCGGCAGCGCCAGCGCCGTCAGCAGGCACAGCACCGTCATCATCCCCATCAGCGCCACCGCCTGCATGTCCATCGCACCCGGCGTGCGCACGCCCGCCAGCAGCAGTCCGCCCGCATCAAACAGCGCCGTCAGCACCGCAATCAGCACGACGCTCATATCTACGCCCCGGCTCACGGCCCGCCTGCGGTCGCGCATGGCGGCCTCGGCGCGCGCCCGCTCCCGGCGGATGCGTCCCGGCTCGCGCGTCTTTCTCTCCTTTGCGCGGCGTGCCTGCTTGTCCGTGGCCATCACAGCCCGGCGCGCAGGGGCTTTCGCTGCCGCCTTTGTGGTTTTCTTGTCTTTTTCAGCCGCCGTCTGCTTCTTTGCAGCCGGTTTTCTGGCTTTCTCTGCGGCCGCCGCGCGCTTTGCAGCAGGCTTTTCCTGCTGCGCCGTTTTCTTCTCCGTCGTCTTTGGGGCGATCCGCTTTTCAGCAAGCCTCTCTTCCGCCTCCTGTGCGGCGGTTTTCTTTTTATACCGGGCGTTTACCGCGCCGTCGGCGGCACGCTTTGGCCTGGCGGCGTAGGTCTCCTTTGGGTTGGCCATCACGTCACCTCCTGGTCCGCTTGCCGCCCTTTTTCTCTTCGTTCTTCTGCGCGCGCTTTGAAGCCTGTTTCCTTGCCTGTTTCTCGCGCAGCTTCTTTTCTCTTCTTTCTTCGCCTCTGCCCGGCGCGCCGATGCCGTCGCCCTTGCCCTGCTGGGCCTTGCCGCGCCGCGCCGTGGTCACATACGGGTCATCCTCCAGCGAGCGCATTCTCCTGCTGCCATACAGCTTCAGCGCCAGCTTCGCATCGCCCACGCGCAGCACCGCGCCATCGCGCAGTATGGCCTCGTCGCCCGGCTCCACCGGCACATCGTCCGCCAGAAAGCCGTCTCTGTGCAGGGCGACCATATGCAGTCCATCCTGCTCCATCCAGAAAAACGCCGAACGCATGTGCACCTTGCGCACCGGAATACACACATCGCAGCTATGGCTGGAGCCCATCGTCCCCTCGTACGGCACGCGGATCTCCTCGCCCGCGCCGAGCCGCCTTCCGCCGGCAAGCACGGAAAACACGCCGACCGATCCGGCCTGCGGCAGGCTTTTTCTCACCCGCCGCCACAGTGCGCGGTCCGACGCGTGTTTTTTCAGCGCCAGCAGCGCAATCAGCACAATCGCCGCCGCGCTCACATAGCTGAACACGGAAGAGAGCACCCGATACCATGCCTGCGTCAACGCCCGCACCTCCTTCTTTTCCCGCGCGGACGCCCTCGCCCCGCGGATGCCGTCCGGCCTCAGGGGGCCGCCGGTATCCGCATATTATACCATACAAACGAAGCGCGCGCCGCTTTTTATCCCGTTTCCGCCGGAATTTTCCAAATATCGGCGCGCTTCTTGCCAAATGGAGCGTCCCCGTGTATAATATATGAGTTAAAATATCGTTTTTGTCCCCTGTTTTGAGGGACGCAAGGAGGACACGCATGGCAGAAGAAAGAATGCTCATCACCGGTGGGCAGCGACTGGAAGGCACCGTCCGCGTCAGCGGCGGCAAGAATACCGCAGTCGCCATCATCCCGGCCGCCATTCTGAGCCAGACGCCCTGCGTGATTGAGAATCTGCCCAACATTGAGGACGTCAACGTCTCCGTCGAAACGCTGCGCTATCTGGGCGCAAAGGTCGACTGGGATCCGGACGCAGGCGTCATGCAGGTTGATTCCAGCACCATCAACTGCACCGAGGTGCCGCTGGATCTGTGCAGCAGAATGCGCGCCTCTTCCTATTATATCGGCGCGCTGCTGGCGCGCTTTGGCGAGGCAAAGGTGCCGCTGCCCGGCGGCTGCAACATCGGCCGCCGCCCGATCGATCAGCATATCAAGGGCATGCGCGTGCTGGGCGCTCAGGTGGATACCACCGCCGGTCTGGTCGATGCAAAGTGCGCGCAGCTGACCGGCGGCGACGTGTTCATGGATATGGTCACCGTCGGCGGCACGATCAACGTGATGCTCGCCGCCGCCCGCGCGGAGGGCACGACCACCATCTACAACGCGGCGAAGGAGCCGCACATTGTCGATACGGCGAACTTCCTCAACTCCATGGGCTGCAAGGTCAAGGGCGCCGGCACGGACGTCATCCGTGTGCGCGGCGTGAAGGAGCTTCGCGCCCGCCGTCCCTATGCCGTCATTCCCGATCAGATTGAAACCGGCACGCTGATGATCGCCGCCGCCGCCACGCATGGCGACGTGACCATCAACGGCTGCATTCCCACGCACATGGAGGCGCTGACCGCCAAGCTACTGGAAATGGGCGCGCGCGTGGACGAACGCGACGACTCCATCCGCGTGCGCTCGATGGGCGCGCACCGCGCGGTCACGTTCAAGACGCAGGTTTACCCCGGCTTCCCGACCGATCTGCAGCAGCCCATGAGCGCGCTGCTGTGCACGGCCACCGGCACCTCGACGATCGTGGAGAATATCTTCGAGTCCCGCTTCCGTCACCTGATGGAGATGGAGCGCATGGGCGCGCGCGTGCGCATCTTCGACCGCACGGCCGTCATCGAGGGCGTTTCCCAGCTGCATGGAGCGGCGGTCGAGGCGAGCGATCTGCGCGCGGGCGCGGCGCTTGTCGTCGCCGGCCTGATGGCGCAGGGCACCACCGAGATCAGCAATACGCACTTCATCGACCGCGGCTATGAGCATCTGGAGGATAAGCTTGCCTCGCTGGGCGCAAAGATTTCCCGTGTGAAATATTGACCATTTGGCAATTATATTCACCGTCATATCCGAACATTCGCAAAAAATACAGGCGGTTTTTACCGCCTTTTTTTCATATTTCTTTACCTGTCTTCACAGAATATCGAAAAATCCCTTGTCCTACAACGATTTTTCTTGTCATGTAAATTCTTCTATGCTATAATGAACGCTGGTTGCCCCTAAATGGGGCTTAGCATAGATTGAAATTATGAAAACGCGCCGGCTCTGCCGCGCTGAAAACCTGGGAGGGTTTAAACCTATGCCTCTGATGAACGAATACAACAAGGACACCATCAAGGAGTCTATCCTCAACAAGCTGCTGCGTTATTACGGCACCACGATTGAGGAAGCGACCCCGAAGCAGATCTACGCCGCCGTGGCTTCCACCGTGCGCGATCAGATCATGCTCAAGTGGCGTTTCGAAAAGGAAACCCGCCGCGAGGAGAAGGCCAAGCGCCTGTACTACCTCTCCATTGAGTTTCTGACCGGCCGCTGGCTGCACAACAACCTGCTCAACCTCTGCTCCACCAAGGAGTATGAAGAGGCCTTCAACGAGCTGGGTCTGACCCTGCGCGGCGTGCTGCATGAGGAGCCGGAACCGGCGCTGGGCAACGGCGGTCTGGGCCGTCTGGCTGCCTGCTTCCTGGACTCCCTCGCCACGCTGGATCTGCCGGCCATGGGCTGCACCATCCGCTACGAGTACGGTCTGTTCCGTCAGCGCATCGTCGACGGCCAGCAGGTCGAGGTGCCGGACGAGTGGCTCACCTACGGCAACGCCTGGGAGATTCCGACCCAGCGCGACGCCGTGACCGTCCGCTTCGGCGGTCAGGTCATGGAGAACTGGATGGGCGACAAGCACTATGTTTCCCTGCAGAACACCGAAGACGTCATCGCTGTGCCGTATGATCTGCCGATCCTGGGCTACAACAACGAGGTCGTCGACCGTCTGCGCATGTGGAGCGCCGTGCTGCCCAAGAACTTCAACCTGCAGAAGTTCTCCGCCGGCGACTACAACGGCTCCACCGAGGACAGCGATTCCATCGCTGCTCAGATCTCCAAGGTTCTCTATCCGGAAGACAACACCTACAACGGCAAGAAGCTGCGCCTGATGCAGGAGTACTTCCTGGTCTCTGCCACCCTGCAGTACGCCATCAAGGACTTCAAGCGCGTCTACGGCACCAGAATGGATCAGCTGCCGGAGAAGATCGCCTTCCACATCAACGATACGCACCCGGCGCTGGTCATTCCGGAGCTGATGCGCATCCTGGTGGACGAGGAGCACCTGCCGTGGGAGGTCGCCGAGCAGATCACCATCAATACCGTTGCCTACACCAACCACACCATCATGGCCGAGGCCCTGGAGAAGTGGCCGGAGAACATGATGCGCGAGACCCTGCCGCGTATCTACGCGATCATGCAGGAGCTCAACCGCCGCCTGTGCCAGAAGCTGTTTGACCGCTTCCCGGGCGAATGGGACCGCATCGGCCACATGGCCATCCTGGCCTATGACCAGGCGCACATGGCCAACATGTGCATCGCCTACAGCCACGCTGTCAACGGCGTTTCCCAGCTGCACGGCGACATCCTCAAGCGCTCCACCTTCTCCGACTACTACAAGATCATGCCGGAGAAGTTCATGGCGATCACCAACGGCATCACCCCGCGCCGCTGGCTGATGCTGGCCAACCCGGCGCTCTCCGCCCTGCTGGATGACGCCATCGGCCAGGGCTGGCGCAAGGACACCATGGAGCTGGAGAAGCTCCTGCCGCTGGCCGACGACGCCGCCTTCTGCGAGCAGTTCGCCAAGATCAAGTACGAGAACAAGGCTCGCTTCTCCCGCTGGATCGGCCGCCATCAGGGTCTGGAGCTCAATCCGGACACCATGTTCGACGTGCAGGTCAAGCGTCTGCATGAGTACAAGCGTCAGCTACTCAACGCGCTGCACATCCTCGTGCTCTACAACCGCATCTGCGACGATCCGAACTACACCATGGCGCCGCGCACCTTCATCTTCGGCGCGAAGGCCGCCCCGGGCTACCGCCGCGCGAAGGAGATCATCCACTTCATCAACGTGCTGGCCGCCAAGATCGAGCAGCATCCGCGTGCGAGCAAGATG
>SVGO01000087.1 GCA_015056305.1 Clostridiales bacterium
CGCCTCGAGCACCAGGTGCGCCTTCACGCTCTTGATGGCCTGGCCGCGATAGTTCTCGCGGAAAGCCTGCATATCGGAACCGGTGTACTTGATGAAGTCATCCAGCTTCAGGCCGTTGCCCATCAGGCGATACTCGAAATCGCGCATCATGGAGTCGATCTGGCGCTCAATCATCGCTTCCGGAATCATGACCTCGGCGTTCTCGAGGACCTTCTCGATCACGGCGTTGGTGAAGTTGTTGTTGTCGCGCTCGGCAGCCTGGGCTTCCAGTTTGGCGCGGATGTCAGCCTTGTATTCGTCCAGAGTGTCGAACTCGGAGATGTCCTTGGCGAAATCATCGTCCAGAGCCGGCAGCTGGGTCTCGGTGATGGAGTTCACCTTGACATGGAACACGGCGGCCTTGCCCGCCAGCTCCTCCGCGTGATACTGCTCCGGGAAGGTAACGTTGAGGTCCTTCTCCTCGCCGATGTTCATGCCGATCATCTGCTCTTCGAAGCCCGGGATGAAGCTGCCGGAGCCGATCTTGAGGGTCTGATCCTGCGCGGTGCCGCCGGCGAAAGCCACGCCGTCCACGGAGCCGGCATAGTCCAGGTTCACAGTGTCGCCCTCGGCGACAGCGCGGCCCTCGACCTCGATCTCGGTCGCCTGCTTATTGCGCTCCTCCTCGACACGGGCGTCAACCTCGACGTCGGTGACGATGGTGGTTTCCTTCTTCACGGCAACGCCCTTGTACTCACCCAGGGTGACGTCCGGCTTGACGAACACTTCGCAGGTGAACTTGAGGTTCTTGCCCGCGCCGATCTCCTGGATCTCGATCTCCGGACGATCGACGACCTCGATCTTCTTCTCCTCCACAGCCGGGCCGTAGACTTCGTCGAAGATCAGCTCGAAGGCCTCATTATAGAAGATTTCCTCGCCGTAGTTATTCTCGATCCACTTGCGCGGAGCCTTGCCCTTGCGGAAGCCCGGGATGGCGACCTGGTTGCGGACCTTGAGGTACGCCTTGGCCATCGCCTCATCAAACTTCGTGCTGTCGACGTCAAAGGACAGCCTGACCTTATTGCTGGCAATCTTCTCAACGGTGGTGCTCATATGCTTTTGCTCCTCCTGAATATCAAACCATGTTGATTTACTTACTCTTTCAGCGCCGGTATCCCAAAACGCTGCCCTATACTATAGCACACTTATGAAAGAAGATCAATCCTCTATCGTCCGGCAAAATGCAAATTTTCCCGGAATTTCTCCGCTTTTTCCTCATGATTTCCCGTCAGTCTCCATGCTTATGCGCGTCATTCAAGGATTATGCCTGTTTCTTTTCAGACACATTGCAGTTGGGCGACAAGGAAACGCTCGGGGATTTCATCCCCGAACCCCTGACAAGGGACTTCGCCCCTTGACCCCATGTACGCTTCGCGGCGGCTTAAAGCTAGAGTATCATAAAAACGCAGGACACATGTCCTGCGTTTGATGATCAATTCATGACCTTGAAGCCCGCTTCGCGCAGCGCCTCGATGATGCGGCCCGCATGCGCGCGGTCCTGCGTTTCCATCGTGATTTCCAGAATGGCGTCGCGGATATCCAGATCGACGTCCGTGCGGTCATGATGAACAGCCATGACGTTCGCGCCGCCTGCGCCGATGATATGGGACACCAGCTCCAGCTGGCCCGGACGGTCCTGCATCAGGATGCGCAGCTTGCTGACGCGGCCCGCGCGCAGCAGGCCCTTTTCGATGATGCGGGAGATCATCGTCACATCGATATTGCCGCCGGAGATCACGGCGACAACCTTTCCGGACGTATCAAATTTCCTGCCCATGATCGCCGCCACGGCTGCGGCGCCCGCGCCCTCGGCAACCATCTTGCCGCGCTCCATCAGGAACAGAATCGCCTGCGCGATCTCGTCATCATCGACGGTCACAACCTCGTCAACGTACTTCCGGCATATCTCAAACGTCAGATCGCCCGGCTGCTTGACCGCGATGCCGTCTGCGATGGTCTTGGCGTGATCCAGCGATACGACATGCCCCGCTTCCAGAGAAGCCTTCATGCCCGCCGCGCCGGACGCCTGAACGCCCACCACGCGGACGTTCGGATGGAGCATTTTCACTGCCGCCGCCACGCCGGAGGCCAGTCCGCCGCCGCCGATCGGCACGACGATGGTCTTCACATCCGGCAGATCATCCATGATCTCCAGGCCGATGGTGCCCTGTCCGGCGATGACCATCGGATCATTGAACGGATGGATGAACGTCGCGCCGGTCTCCGCCTGCAGGCTGCAGGCCTTAGCATACGCGTCG
The DNA here is from genome assembly GCA_015056305.1 of Clostridiales bacterium. Lineage (GTDB taxonomy): Bacteria > Bacillota > Clostridia > Christensenellales > Aristaeellaceae > Ventricola. Next base: position 2,298 of record SVGO01000087.1, read on the forward strand.
TCATACACCGTACCATGGAGCACGACATTTGCGCCCAGCTCGCGCGTGGCCATCACCTTCGACAGCGGCGCGCCCGCCGGCATCACGATCGTCGCCGGGCAGCCGAATGCCTTCGCCGCCAGCGCTACGCCCTGCGCGTGGTTGCCCGCAGAGGAGGCGATCACGCCGCTGGCGCGCTCCTCCGCCGACAGGCTCGCGATCTTGATGTATGCGCCGCGCACCTTGAACGAGCCGGTGTTTTGAAGATCCTCGGTCTTGAGGTATACCTGCGTATTGTCGTCGGAGAGCGCCTTGAACTGCACAAGGCCCGTCCTCTGCGCGACGCCCTTGAGACGCTCGCGCGCTTCCAGGATCATACCAAGTGTAACGGACATATGGGTTTTCCTCCCGTGTATTTCAATTATCTCGCCATTTCGTAAATCATGATGCCAGCCGCCACCGCCGCATTGAGCGACTCTGCGCCGCCGCGCATAGGCAGCGCCAGATGATGCGTCGCCACATCGCGCACCGCCTGCGATACGCCGCGTCCCTCGCTGCCGATGACCAGAACGGCCTTTTCATGCGGACAGTTCGTATAGAAATCCGCACCGCCCAGCTCCGTCGCCACGACGGCATAGCCCTGCGCCTTGAGCGCCTCCAGCGCGGCGGGCAGATCGTCCGTGCGCCGAACGGGCACGCGGAATACGGAGCCCATCGTCGCGCGCAGCGTCTTCGCGCTGTAGAGATCCGCGCACTCCCCAGAGAGAATTGCGCCGTCAAACCCGGCTGCGTCCGCCGTGCGCAGGATCGTGCCGACATTGCCCGGGTCCTGCACGCCGTCCATCGCCACGATCAGCCTGCCTGAGATCGCCTCCGGCTCCTGCGGGATCGCCACCGTGCAGCACACGCCCTGCGGCGTCTTCGCCTCACTGATGGCCTGCATGATCGCGCCGGTGACCAGCAGCACTTCACAGCCGCTATTCTCCGCCATGGCGATCAGATCGGCGTAATCCGCCTGACGCTTTGCATCCACAACCAGCGTGCGGCAGAGCTCAAGCGCCAGCGCTTCGCGCACCATCTTCATGCTCTCCGCCAGAAAAAGGCCCGAAGCACGGCGGTTTTTTGCCTTCTGCAGATCCTTCAAAAGCTGCACCTGCGGGTTATGTACGCTTGTAATCTCCTTCATGCCCCCAGCCCTTTCCAAAAACTATACGGGTATTCTACCGCAAAACACGCCCGAACGCAAGAAAAAAGCGGCCAGCGGCCGCTTCTTTTAATAGACTACGATTTCACCCTCAGAAAGCCCGGAGAGAATCTGCACCTGACTATCCGTCGTCACACCCAGCTCAATCTGGCGGTATTCGCCGCTTTGCATCTGCACATACCAGTCTTTGCCATTCTCAAAGACGGCCTCGCTGGGCAGCAGCAGCGCATTCACGCCAGCCGACACCAGAATATTGCCGGAGACATTCATGCCGCCCAGCACGCGGCTGTCCACATCACCCGTAAGCGTCACATAGACGTCATAGGTTGTCACGCTGGTTTCCGTATTGCCCAGCGGCGCAATCTTCTCCACCACGCCGGTAAGCGTCACATCCGAGAGCGCGTCGACAGAAAGTGTCACCTGCTGTCCGGGCTGAACCAGCGGAATGTCCAGCTCATCAATATGGAGAATCAGCTCCATGCCCGCATCCTCGACAATGCTCATCACCTTCGTGCCGGAGGTGACGCTATCGCCCTTTTCCACGTCGATGGACGCAAGGCGTCCGTCGCAGGGCGCGACGATAGCCAGCTGTTCCTGCTTTTCCTTGGCCTTCTCCAGCGCAATCTGCACTTTGGCGTGCTCGCGCAGCACCTTGTCGTTGTCGTAATAGAGCGGGGTCTGATCCCAGTCGATGCGCGCAACCACGTCATAGCGCTTGAGATATTGGCCCACGCGCACATTCCATTCCACGCCCTTGACCGTGCCGCCATAGGCGGAGACCGCCAGCGGCTTGTTGATCTCAAGCAGACCGCTGCCGACCGTCACGCCTTTCAGCGTGGTCACCTCCACAGGCGCGTCCATAGGATAGTCGTCGGTGTTCACCTGGATAACCGCCTGCGTGCCATAGCGCTTGAGGTCTACCACCTTGCCGGCAATCGATATGCCGTCGCCCGTGACCATCACCGTCTCGTCCAGCTCAAGCCCCAGGGGATCCCTGCCCTCAATCTCCACCTTCATCCTGCCATCCGTGGAGAGCATCACCACGCAGCCATGCTCCCTGTACTGGGCCAGTGCGTCGTCTCCCGCACGGATATATACCGCCATCACGCGGCCGTCGCCGGGCGAGCGGATGGTGATCTCGTTGGAGTATTCCACCATGATCGGCTCTTTGGTATTGACGTCAAACCGTATCTTTCCCTCTTCGTCACGCAGCGGCTTGGTCAGGCGCTGCTGATGCGTTTTGGTGTAGAGCACATCATGCTGCGTCATCTGGATGTCGTATTCCAGCTGCGCAACCTCGGCGGCAAGATCGTCGTTTTCCAGCTTCATGATCACGTCGCCGGCCCTGACCGTATCGCCAAGCTCCACGTACCATTCCACCACCTCGGCGTCGATTCTCGCATATACGCCCGGCTGGCTCGCCGGCTGAATCTCGCCGCTGCCATACACCGTCTTGGAAATTGCGCCGCTTGTCACCCTCGCCGTATCCGCCTGCGCAGCGGCAGCCAAGCCAATAAGCAGCGCCGCCGTCAGGCATATCATTTTCTTTTTCATCGCCGCACCTCTGCGCTTAGCTGTAGTGCAGCGCGTCAATCGGCTTAAGCTTGGAAGCCTTGTTCGCCGGATACAGGCCAAACACAATGCCCACGAACATCGAGAAACCCAACGCCAGCTGCGCTACCTCGACCGTCGCGGCGACCTCCATGCCAAAGTAGCTCTCAAATACCTTCATCGTCACGTAGCCCAGCAGCAGGCCCAGCACGCCGCCCATACCCGAGAGCACGACAGATTCAATGAGGAACTGCAGCAGGATGTTGCGTCGCTTGGCGCCGATCGCCTTGCGGATGCCGATCTCACGCGTGCGCTCCGTGACGGAAACAAGCATGATATTCATGATGCCAATGCCGCCGACCAGCAGCGAGATGCCCGCAATGCCGCCGAGCATCGTCGTCAGAATACCCGTCATCTCCTCCATCGTCTCCAGAATCTGCTCCTGGTTCATGATGGAGTATGTGCTGTCGTTCTGATACTTCTTGTACAAAAAGCTGCTCACCGCGCCTTCTGCACGGCCGACGGTTGTCGAATCCGTCGCAGAGACATAGAACGAGGTGATCGACGTGGAATCGAGCATGCGCTGCGCCAGCGTGAAAGGCATGATCAGCTGCGTATTCTCCGTATCCAGCACGCCGACAATGCGGAACTTTCGTCCGTCGACATGCAGCGTATTGCCCACCACGTTCGTATTGCCGAACAGATCCATCGCCAGCTCCTGGCCGACGATGCACACCGCGCTGCGGTTGCTCACATCCGCATCCATGATATAGCGGCCGGACGCCAGCTCGGTATTGACGATGCTCGCATAATCCGGATACACGCCCATGATCGAGGCGGTCGTGTTCGTGCTGCCTGCCTTGGCCGTCAGGCTGCCGGAAACCGTCGGGGATACATACTGGATATACTCATTGTCCTTGAGCGAGAGGACATCCTCCGTCTTGAGGATAACCGTTCCCCTTGCGCCGGCGCTTCGGTTATTCCTGTTTGGGCCACCAAAGCCAACGCGGCGCGTCTGGATCGTGACGCTGAGCATGTTCGTGCCCATGGACGCGATCGAATCGGTGACCGAGGAGGTCGTGCCCTGGCCGATGCCCATGAGCACGGTCACGCTCATCACGCCGATGATGACGCCCAGCATGGTCAGAAAGGAGCGAACCTTGTTGGCCCAAATGGCCTTGAAGGCCATCTTGATCGTCTCGATCGGATTCATCAGATGACCACCTCGCTCTCGTTCATCGGCTCGAGCACCTTGCCGTCGTGGATATGGATGGCGCGCGGCGTCTGCGCGGCGATGCTCGCGTCGTGCGTGATGAGCACGATGGTATTGCCCGCCTCATGCAGTTCATGGAACAGCCGCATCACGTCCGCGCCGGTTTTGGAGTCGAGGTTGCCCGTCGGCTCGTCGGCGAGGATCAGCGACGGCGCGCCCGCCAGTGCGCGGGCGATCGCCACGCGCTGCTGCTGGCCGCCAGAGAGCTCGGTCGGCTTGTGATGCAGGCGGTCGAGCAGGCCTACGCGGTCGAGCACCTCTCGGCTGCGCTTGTGGCGCTTGCCCGCGCTCATGCCCTGATAGATCAGCGGCAGCTCGACATTCTCCTGCGCCGTCAGCTTGGGCAGCAGATTGAACTGCTGAAAAACAAAGCCAATCTTCTTTCCGCGGATGGTTGCCAGTTCATCCTCGCTGTAGTCAGTAATATCCAGCCCGTCGAAACGGTAGACGCCTTCGTCCGCCGTATCCAGACAGCCGATGATGTTCATCAGTGTCGACTTGCCTGAGCCGGAAGGACCGATGATCGAGACAAACTCGTGCGGCTTGATGTGGATATCCACGCCGTCAAGCGCCGCAACGACGTTGTCGCCCATGCGGTATTCCTTGCGGATGCCTTGCATGACAATCATGTGTGTCCCTCCTTAGCGTCTGCCGCCCATCATGGAACCCATCATGGAGAAAATGGAATTGTTGCTCGCTTCCACAGCCGTGTAGAGCACGACGTCGCCCTCGTTCAGACCCGAGACAATCTCGGCATAGTCGTCGTTCTGCATGCCGACCGAAACCTCCACCAGCGAGCCGGTGACATTCTGCGCGCTGGTCGTCTCCACGCCCTCGTAGAGCCAGCCGCGCACAGCGCCGATCGCCTCAGACGCCAGCGTTTTCGCCTTGGCCAGGATATTCTCGTCCTTCTGCGCAGCATCCTCTCTGTCCGCCGCATCGGGCATCATGCCCGCAGGACGCTCGCCCATCGCCGGCATATTGCCGCCCATCGAACCCATGCCGCCCGGCATGCTGCGATTGCCGCGCTGGCTGCCCGCATTGGCACCCTTGGCCGCATCGGCGAGCGTCGTGGTGCCGCCGTCGGCCACCATGACGTAGGTCTTGTTGTTCATGGTCATCAGCGCCTCAACCGGTACATAGAGCACATTGTCCGCCGCGGCGACCTGAATCTCGCCCGTCGCGTTCATGCCCGAGCGCACGCCGGTGCCCGCCGCATCAAACGTCAGCTCCACGTCATAGGTTGTCACGCCGCCGGAACTGGTGCCCACCGGCGCAATCTTATAAACCTCGCCGCTGATTGCCAGGCTGCTGAGCGCATCAATGGTGATGGATACCGGCTGGCCGATCTCCACTTCGACGACGTCCAGCTCGTCGACCGCGATGGTCAGGTTCATGTCCTCGCCCTCGAGGATAGAGCCAATCAGCGTGCCGCTGGTGATCTCGTCGCCCTCCGCCACGTCGATGGACGCAACAGTGCCGTCGCACGGCGCGACAATGATCAGATTCTCGCGCTGCTCGACAGCCGTCCTGAGTTCCTTGGCCGCCGCCTCACGCTGCAGGCGCAGATCTTCGATCGTCAGCGTCAGCGGAGAATCCTCCAGACGGAACAGGCGCTCGCCGCGGGATACCTCTTCGCCCAGGAGCGCATCGACATAGGTGATCGTGCCGCCGAAGGAGGAAACAGCCATCGGCTTGTTGGGCATCAGTTCGCCCTCGCCCACGACTTCGCCGTCCGCATTGCGCACCTCACAGATGGTACCCATGATCATATCTGCGCGGCCGTCGCCGTCAAAGTCCTTGTTCACCGGAAGCTCTTCTTCCATGATGGTAATCACCGCCTGCGTTCCCTGACGCGTGAGCTCGACGACCGTGCCCTCGGCATAGATGTGATCGCCGATGACCGTCACCTTCTCATCCAGAACAAGGCCCAACTGGCCTTCCTTCGCAGTCAGCTCGACGCGCATGCGCTCATCGGTGGAGATGATCGCCAGCGCGCCCTCGCGGCGGAAAACAGCCAGCGCATCATCGCCTGCTCTTCCATAGATCGCCATCACGCGGCCAGCAATCGGCGCCTCGATCTTGTAAATCTTGCTGCCCGAACGGGTATCGGTGATCGTGGCGTCCAGATCCCACAGCGCAAACTCCAGATCCGTGATCGTATCGTCGATATCGTCATTGGTCATCACGGCAAGGATATCGCCCTTCTTCACCGGATCGCCCACAGATACGCGCAGATCCGTCAGCGTGCCATCTGCTTCTGCCAGCAGATTCGGCTGATTGCGCGCGGAGGTCGTGCCCGTGCCATAGACGGTCTCGGTCATCGCGCCGCGCATAACCTGCGTCTGGTCATAGCTCTGCGCAGGTTCCGTATTGGCAGCCTGATTCTGAATATACGCCTTCGCGCCAAAAAGCGCGGCGATAACCAGAACAGCCAGCACAATCAGGCGCTTGATCCACTTTTTGATCACGCGCAGGGATCTGCCGCGGCGCTTCTTCTTTTTATTCTCGCTCATGATGATTCCTCCACCCCTGAAAACAATCGGTCGTAATTTTACACTCCTGCACATTGTAGCGGAATATCGTGGCAGAATTGTGTCAATTAAAATAACAAACCATTAACAGAATCGAACATATCTATTCAACAAATATCATATTTCACCCGGTCTTCACATTGTTTCGGATGCTTTGATCAAATCAAGCTATTCTACATGCGCAGCAAAGATTCGCTTCGCATAGAAAAAGGCGGGAATTCCCGCCTTTTATCGATTCTGATATGCCAGAAGGAAGCCCTTCACCGACAGGCGCAGAAGCGCGCCCTGCGCCGCAACCTTCGCATCCCCGCATGCCAGCGCATAACCGGAGAGTTCCTTCTGATTTTTCCGGACAAAGTCCGTCGCTTCCCGCGCGATCTCGGGCGGCAGGCGATAGGCCGGGATATTCTTCGCCGTGCTCAGCGCGATCTGGCCCACGCGCTTTTTCAGTGCCTGCTTTGCCTCGCCCTTTTCAAGCGTATCGGCAAGCGCGCTCAGCCTGCGGCATACCTCCAGATAGCTGGAACACCATCGGCTGGATTTCGCAAAGGAACCCATGATACTGCCCGCGCGCTGGCGATAGCGAAGAATCTCCATCTCAAACGCCGCCGCGCGCCGCGCCTTCATCAGGCAGGGCGCCTGAAAGAGCTCATCCTCAAAAAGCAGTCCTTCCGCCATGATCAGGCCGTTTTCCCGAAGAAACGCCCGGCGGTATACGCACTGCCAGACCATCGGCTCATACAGCCCTGCGCGGCACTGGCTCGCAAAAAGTGCGCCGCCCGTCATCGCGTCCGTTTCCGGGATGGCCGGACCGGGCGTCACTTCGCCCGTTTCGTCGTCAAAGAAGACAAACCGCGCCTTGGCGACGTCCAGCTGCTGCGCCTTTGCCCCGCGCACAAGCGCCATCAGCGCATCCGGCTCGGGCAGATCGTCGCTGTCCAGAAAATAGACATACTCGCCCTTCGCCTCGGCCAGACCCGTGTTGCGCGCCGCAGACAGGCCGCCGTTTTTCTCCCGGCGGATCACGCGCATGTTTGCGTATCTTTCGCAATACGCCGCTGCGATCTGCGCCGAGGCGTCGCTGCCGCAGTCGTCCACCAGCAAAATCTCGCAGTCCTCGAGCATCGCTGCACGGTCCAGACAGTCGGCTATATATTTTTCCACATGATAAAACGGGATCACAACGCTAAGCAGCATGTCCTGTCCTCCGAGAAATACTATCCCCTTGCGAAACAGGGGGATTTATGCGATAATAAGATATCTATGGAGTATTATAACACAATCCGTATCGGGAGGGAAGATTGATGATCAGCGTGATTGTCATCGGCAAAAACGAGGGCGCGCGGCTGGATCGCTGCATGGAGAGCATCCACGCGTCTTTGGGCATTCTCTCGCACGAGATCATCTACGTCGATTCCAGATCGACCGACGACAGCGTTTCCCGCGCGAAGGCGCACGGCGCGCGCTGTTTCATCCTCTGTGCAGAAAAGACCACCGCTGGCCTTGGCCGCTGCGTCGGCACGCAGGAAGCCAAGGGCGAATACCTCCTCTTCCTGGACGGGGACATGCAGCTGCACAGGGGCTTTTGCGAGAAAGCCATGATGGCCATGGCCCAGCGCGGCTACGACGGATGTACCGGCATCCGCAAGGATATTTACATGAAAAACGGCGAAGTCGTCGGCGAAAACAAAAACTACTTCGGCTGCAAAGCCGAGCGCATTGCGCCCGAATTCGGCGGCGCGCTCTTCATCAAAAAAGATGCGCTGGAAAAAGCCGGCGGCTGGTCGCCGGACACCATCGCCTGCGAGGAAGCCGAGCTGCATGCCAGACTCAAGGCGCACAAGCTGCGTATCGCCGAGCTGCCTGTCAATATGATCATCCATACCGACGCCGTCCGCGAGGATCGCGGCATTCTGGGCGTCGCTTTCTCCCGCCGCCGTCTGGGCGAGGGACAGGCGCTGCGCTGCGCGATGGCGCAGGGACAGGCAAACGCCTATATCCATCACGAAAACGAAAAATTTCTGCTTTATACGATCGACTGGATGTGTGTCATCCTGATCGCATTTCTGGGCGTGTGGGGGCTGCTGGGCGCGCTGTTTTTCCAGATGGCGCAGTTGGGCAGTTTTATGGCCAAGCGCCGTCTGCGCGCATTTATCTCCCAGAAACTCTTCTTTTTCGCCTTCCCGGCAGGACTTCTAACCTATCGCGTGCGCTCGCGCGCATACGAGGCCGCATAAGGCGGATTCCAATTTTACGAAATTCACACAGAAACGGTGCATGATATGATGAAAATCAGCTTTATCATCGTGGCATACAACGCTGCGGGCAGCATGGGCGCGCTGCTTGACGATCTGCTCGCGCAGACGATTGCGCATGAGCAGATCGAAGCGCTGCTGGTGGACAGCGCATCCACGGATGCCACCCGCCAGCTCATGCTGGATTTTGCAAAAACAGCGCCGTTTGACGTCAAGGTTCTTGATAACCCCAAGCGCTGGCTGGCCAGCGGCATCAACGTGGCGCTCGCCGCCGCAACGGGCGATGCCGTCATCCGGCTGGACGCGCACGCGCGCATCCCCCGTGATTTCCTTGAAAACAACCTGCGCGCGCTTGCGCTTGGCGAGGACATCGTCGGCGGCTGCGTCGCCGGCGGCAAGCCGAATACCGCCTGGGAAAACGTGCTGCGCACGGTGGATACCTCCCGCTTCTGCGGCGGCGCTGCGCCCTTCCGCAACGGCGGCGAGGCGCGCTACGTCGATACGCTGGCCTATGCGCTCTATCGCCGCGAGGTCTATGAGAAAGTTGGCCTCTACGACGAGCGTCTGCGCCGCACCGAGGACAACGACATGCACTACCGCATGCGCGCGGCGGGCTACAGATTCTATTTCTCCCCGGACATCATTTC
>SVGO01000002.1 GCA_015056305.1 Clostridiales bacterium
GATATCGGCTTTCAGGGCATCATTGTGACCGACCACTTTTTCGGCGGCAACACCTGCGTCCCCAAAGATCGTCCATGGAAAGAGCGCGTGGACATGTTCTGCTCCGGCTACGAAGACGCGCTGATTCAGGGCCAGAAATGCGGCCTGGACGTCTTCTTCGGCTGGGAGCAGGGATACGGCGACGACGAATACCTCGTCTACGGCCTGGGCAAACAGTGGCTGCTCAATCACCCCGAGGTGGAAACCTGGACGCGGCGCGAGCAGCTGGAAGGCGTTCACCGCTATGGCGGCTGTGTCGTTCAGGCGCACCCCTTCAGAACGCGCGATTATATCCGTTACGTCCGGCTGGGATACCGCTACTGCGATGGCGCCGAGGTCGCCAATGCAGCCAACGGCGCGCTCAACGACGCCTATGCGCTGCGCTATGCAAAGCATTTCGGTCTTGCCATGACCGCCGGGTCGGACAATCATCATTCCTTTGAGGGCCTTGATCCTCAGAAGAAGATCATGGGCATTGCGCTTGATCAGAAGCTTAACAGTATCGACGATCTGGTGCAGCGCATTCTTCGCAAGCAGCCGATCGGGCTGCATGTGCCCAAGGAGCGCTGGCAGGTTGCAAATTGCGAAACTCAGGAGATTGAATCCTTCTTCCTGGACGAAGAGGAAAACCTGCAGCCGACCCATACGAACTGGCTGGCGCTTGGCTGAGGCTTTACTCATTTAGACAATCGTCTCATCCACCTTTCTTGCGTGAATCTATCTTACCATCTGCTAAACGATTTTGAATAAACAAAATAAGGACTCATGTCAGCGTCAGCTTTCATGAGTCCTCGTTTCATTTATTCGTAAATCAATTCACTCAGCACAATCTCTTCAGCTTGCGCCCTGATCCTATTCATTCTTCTCACCCATTCCATCGGATCGTGTGCTTTCAGCTCTTCATCGATTCCTTCCATCTTCGCAGAATGATCCACCATTTCTTCGATCCGTCGCTTCGCCACCTCATCGATCTCCACCAGATGATCTGGCAATGTTCCGTTGAGCAGCATCACCGAGTACAATCCCTTCCGATGCTCCTTCAGATAGCTCATTCTCATTCTGCCATATTTGCCGATCGGTTTGTTATTTGCTTTGATCGTCAGATCCGGAACCAGGTAATCTCCTGCCCATTTATACGTCAATTCAGCCATCGTAACACTTCCTTTCTCACATTTATCTACTGTTTGAGCTTTCTGAATCCAAAGCATCGCTGCCAAAGCTTCTTGGTCATGATCTTTTCTTCTTTCTCCCATGCAATGATGTTGCTGGTTGCAACCCCAAGATATTTACCCATGGCCTTACAGCTGTAGCCAAGATTCATTCGCCACCTTTTCATCTGCTCTCCCTGTCCGTTCATCAAAAAGGCATTGTACTTGTCCAGCAGATCGTCCATCGGCACCTGATAAAACTCACTCATTCTGTGAATCACATGCAGATCGAATCGCTCAATGGTTCCGATCTCGTAGTCGATATAGGTTGACCTTCCGACGCACAGTAAATCGGCTGCTTCCTGTTGTGTCAGGCCCTTTTGAAGCCTCAGCCAGCGGATTCTATCAGGTATACTTTGGAGCACATGATAGGGCTGATGTGTAAAAGCATTCTGCTTTTTCCAGCGTAAAGTGTCGTGCTCGAAAAATCCAACCTCGAACAAAATGAGAGGCGCAAGCCCTGTTTTTTGTCCATTTGCTCGTTTTGCAGACATGATCCAGATGAACGGCGAAACCCTCAAAAATCCTTTCCACACATGGTTTTTTCGTGCAGTCCATTTCTGTTCCCACTCTGTTACAGACATGATAGCATCGGATTTTCGATACACCGCGCGCAGTATGTGCTCAGCTGCGTGCCGCTTCCCGGTTTGAACGTATTCACGCCCTTGATCAGTCCTACCGTGCCAATGGACACCAGGTCGTCCTGGTCACATCCCGGCACGGTATACTTGCGCGCAATATGCACACACAGGCGCAGATTATGCTCGATGAGCTTCTCCCGCGCCTGACGATCCCCCTGCGCGGCACGTTCAATGAGCCTTTCTTCCTCCTGCCTGTCAAGCGGCTTGGGAAATGCGCTGCCCCGTGCAAGATAGCCCAGCATGAAAAGCGCATCCTGGAGAATGAACATCATCAGCTGCTCAATCATCAAAATCACCCCGGTCATTCTATGCCGGGGAAATGCGCTTTCCGGCACGGAAGAACCCGCAGAAGACACGATTTCTTTATGGACAGCCATGCCGCATTGTTGATATAATGATCTTACAATGATCATTGAATCACCGCATAATCTGGACACAAACGATGACAAAGGAGTGCATCATCCATGATCAAAGTTACCTTTATGGGCGCCGGCTCGACGGTATTTGCCAGGAACGTGCTGGGCGACTGCATGTGTACGCCGGTGCTGCGCGGACTGGATATCGCGCTGTACGACATCGATCCTGTCCGTCTTGAGGAATCGCAGAAGATGCTCGACGCAATCAACCGCAACTGTCAGGCCAATGCCATCATCCGCAGCTATCTGGGCGTGGAAAACCGCCGCGAAGCGCTGCGCGGCGCAGACTTCGTGGTCAACGCCATTCAGGTCGGATTGTATGATCCCTGCACGATCATCGACTTTGAGGTGCCCAAGAAGTTCGGCCTTCGCCAGACCATCGCCGACACGCTGGGCATCGGCGGCATCTTCCGTGCGCTGCGCACGATTCCCGTCATGCTCGACTTTGCCGAAGACATGAAAGCGGTCTGCCCCAACGCCTGGTTCCTCAACTACACCAACCCGATGGCGATGCTCACCGGCGCGATGCTGCGCGAGACCGATATCAAGACCGTCGGCCTGTGCCACAGCGTGCAGGTCTGCGCAGAAAGCCTGTTTAAATCCGTGGGCATGGAGAATGATCCCGATATCCAGACCAAGATCGCCGGCATCAACCACATGGCCTGGCTGCTGGAGATCACCAAGGACGGCAAAGACCTCTATCCCGAGATCAAGGCGCGTGCCGCCGCGCTCACCGAAAAGCACGACAACATGGTGCGCCTGGAGATCATGAAGCGTTTTGGCTACTATGTCACCGAGTCCAGCGAACACAACGCGGAATACATGCCCTTCTTCATCAAGGACAAGTATCCAGAGTTGATCGAGCGGTTCAACATCCCGCTGGACGAGTATCCGCGCCGCTGCATCAAGCAGATCGAGGACTGGAAGACCCGCAGCAAAACGCTGACCGATGACCCGAACCTCAGCCACGAGCGCACGCACGAATACGCCAGCTACATCATCGAAGCCATGGTCACCGGCAAGCCCTACAAGATCGGCGGCAATGTGCTCAACAACGGCCTGATCACCAATCTGCCGCGAAACGCCATTGTCGAAGTCCCCTGCCTGGTTGATCGCAGCGGCGTAAACCCGACGTACATCGGCGATCTGCCTGAGCAGTTGGCAGCGCTCAACCGCACCAACATCAACGTCCAGCTGCTGACCCTTGAAGCCGCGCGCACGCGCAGAAAGGACTACATCTATCAGGCGGCGATGATGGATCCGCATCTGCAGAGCGAGCTGTCCATCGACGATATCGTCGCCCTGTGCGATGCGCTCATTCAGGCGCACGCCGGCTGGCTGCCTGAATATCACTGAGCTCAAAACACATCAAAATCCCCAGCATGAGCCGGGGATTCTTCTGCCTGATCAGTTTTTGGGTGCCCGATGCACAAGCGCATACAGCCACATGATAATCCGCCGCAGCGGCACGATGCACAGCCACGGTCCTTCAAAGAACTTCCACCAGAAATCGTCGGGACCGATCATCTTTCCTTTTCGCTTCACGCGGGTGATGATCGCAAAGACCTGGTCCTCCCGCACAGGGCCCTCGATCTCTGTTTGCGCGTCGCCGACGATATACAGCCCCTCCGGCTTCACGCGCAGAATTCTGTGCATGACATACTGACCGCTGTCCCGCTGATAGAAGACCATATCGCCCCTGCGCAGCGCGCAATCCGGCTTTTTAAAGAAGATCGTATCGCGGTAATGAATCAGAAACGGATTCATACTGCTGCCGGCAACCAGCATGCTGACCTCCTTGCCTTCCTTGATCAGCCCGCGCAGCACATCGACATATTCCCTGGTGTCGACCCTCCGCCTTGGAATGTTTTCCATGTTTTCTCCTTCGATACTCGCGTCTTATAGGTTTTTCAGGAAGCGGGACGCAAGTTCCGGCCAGATCGTGCATTCCTGCTGGAGCAGCGACAGATCAGCCGCCGGGCAGGTCATGCGGTTGGCCAGGCTCAGCCCGTGCCTGCCGCTGGGGAAGATATGCATCTCGGTCAGAACTCCGGCGTTCGCCAGCGCCAGACCCATGCGCATGCTGTTCTGGACAGGAACGCTGTTGTCGTTGAATGTATGCCACAGGAATGTCGGCGGATACTGCTCCGTGACCCAGTTTATCACATCAACCTTTGCATGCTGCGCGAGCTCTTCGCTGCCCGAGAGATGGACAAAGGAACCCCGGTGCGCATCCTGATCGGCGACGATCACCGGATAGCACAGCACTGCCGCATTCGGGCGGACATCCTCGGGCGCAAGGCCCAGCTCCTGCCAGATTTGCGCATGATGCCACAGGCCGCTCAGGCTCGCCGCCAGATGGCCGCCGGCAGAAAAGCCCATGATCGCAATCCTGTCCGGATCGGTATGATGCGCCTGCGCATGCGCGCGGACATAGGCGACAGCCGCCGCCGCGTCATGCTGGGGCAGCGGGAACGTATGCTCCGGCGCCTTCTGATACCATCCGGAGGCGTCGTGAGCGCGCCTCTCTTCGCCTTCCTCTTCGCCCACGCGATACCAGACGACGAACACATTGAACCCCTCTGCGAGAAAGCGCAGCGCGACCGGCTCCGCCTCGCGCTCGCTGCAGAACGCATAACCGCCGCCCGGGCAGATCACAATCGCAGGCCGGCGGATATCCGGCTCGATCTCCTGCGAAACGCGGGGCACATACACATCCATCGGAATCTTCGCGCCGCGCGAAGACGGCACCAGCACGCGCTCAAACATCATAACGCCTCCGTTTCTCCATCATTCTTCTCAGAGCGATCCAATTCTTTTTCATGCAGTCTTGCACACACGCCCTTCAGCGCCGCCTCGGGCCAAAGGGCGTGTCTTATTTCATTCGCAGGGCGCTGCCGCCATGCAGCCTCGCTGCTTTTTCTCACTTGATGATGCCGTATTTGCGCATCAGATCAATGCGTTCGCTCGCGATGCGCAGGCTCTCGGCCGTATTGTCGTTCCCGCCATCGCGACGACGCAGATAGACGACGATCCGGCTTGCCCATGCAACAGGGAGAAGCCACGGCTTCTTTTTCAGATACGGATAGCGGCCCTCCATCGAGCTGCGTTTGGGGAAGAGCGTGCGAAGCACATTGCGTTTCCCCTGCTTGCCCTGCTTGTCCGCTTCAACCGCACTCAGCGTCATGGTGCTCGAGTGCTTTCGGCTCATGGTTGCGCCGCCGTAGACGCCGCTGTCCAGCAGATCGCTGAGCATCGGCTCCTCGTCCACATCATCGATGCGCCAATCCTCAGGCACACAGGCCTCGCGCGGATCAAACCCAAAGTGCTTCACGCCGATTTTCATCAGCGCCGCCGTGAACGTCACAGCATGGATCTCTTCGCAGTTTTCCCTCACGCGCGCCCAATCAATCCCGTCGCCATGCTGCATGGCAAAAAGCACAATATCACAAACCTGACGCAGACCAAAGCCGCTGTGCAGGAAATGCTTGAACGCATGACAGATCAGATAGAAGAAATGATCCGTCGGATTCAGCGTGACCACCGTCTCGCCGTCAATCGTCAGTTCAGCCGTGCGCGCATGCACGTTCTCAAAGAACCGATTGAAATCACCATAGGCGTCGTTCTCCGGCGGAAAAAGGCTCTTGTGCAGCTCGATATACAGCGGGCTGCGCGGTTTGCCATAGGGCACCTCATAAGCGGCGTTCCTGTCCTGCTCCGGCTCAGCCATCTGCATGCCGAAGGCAAGCAGCGCCTCATGGCAGCGCTCGGCCTGCTCCGGCGGGATGAGCACATCCTCATCACCGGACATGCGGTGATCCGGATTCGGATACAGGCTGCGGCAAACGATGCCCTTGACCACGCACGGCGTGAGACCGGATGCGTGCAGATGCTTCATCAGCGCAAGAAAATCTCTTGTCTGCATCGCCTGCGTCATCACGGCCTGCATCGTCTGGCGCCTGAATACCATCATCAGCCTCGGATCCGCGCGCCGCGCCGCCGGGCAGGCATACGCCGCCTCAAAGATCATCGGCAGCACATGATGCGCATGCGCCAGACGAAAGAGCTCGACCCAGTTTTCCGTGGTCAGCTCCATATCCCATGCAACGCGCTCGTTTTTCAGGCTTGCGCCCAGCGCCTCCAGAAACAGTCCTTTAATCAAATCCGATTCTCCCATCATTCTATCTGCGGCAGAATGTCCACGACGACGATCTCCGGCACATTGTTGATCCGCGGCACGCTGCCCCGGCTGCCCAGCCCGCGGGAGAGCACCATCACGCGCTCACGATCCTGCGAGTAATACAGCCCGCATTCCTGCCCCGGAAACAACCCTTGATCCGGCCCGTATGCGCCGCCGATAAACGGCAGACGCATCTGTCCGCCATGTACATGGCCGGCGAAAATGCTGTCGATGTCCCATGCTTCCAGATTATCATCCTCGATCCAGCACAGGGGATAATGGCACAGCAGGAGCTTCAGCCATTCCGTATCCTGAAACTCTTTCAGGTAGGTGATTTCGTACATCCGCGCCTCTCCTGTGCGCAGGTATTCTTCCGAAAGGCAATAACCCAGGATGCCGCCAATACGGACCGTCTGTCCGTTCACCTCGATGTCTTCATATTCGCGCTCAAGCACCACAGCCCCTGCCTGCTCATACAGCATCATGATATCCGTCCCGAACATATTGCGATTCGCCTTTTCATGGTTGCCATAAGATGCATACACGGGCGCAATCTTCACCATCTGCTCAACCAGCGTCTGAACAATATCCGTACGCGGCTCGTCGCCGTTGAGCATGTCGCCGGTCAGCAGGATCAGATCCGGCCGCTGCTTGGCGACCCGCGCAGCCAGGCGCGCATTGTCCTCGCCGAACTGGCTGTTATGCAGGTCTGTCAGATGCACAATGCGGATGGGCGCAGTGAGCTTGGGCGTCTTGATCACATAGTTTGTGACCTCCAGAGCGTATTTCGATCCAAAGAAGCACCAGAGGATCACCGCAGCAGCGCCAAGCAGCGCAGCGGCCCATCTCTTTTTTCCCGTTAAGCGCAATATCTTCCTCCCGGATTACAGCTTCGCCATGTATTCGATGAAATCGCGTACGGCGCCCTTGCCGCCGTCGCGCGGCGCGACAAAGCTGACAATCTCCTTGACCGCCGCCTCCGCATCCTGCGGGCAGGCCGTCAGTCCGCAATAGAGCAGGCAGTCCCAGTCGTTGAGATCGTCGCCGATATAGGCGATTTCCTCTCGCTCAAAGCCGTATTTCTTTGCAATCTCCCTGAGCAGCGGCAGCTTGTCTGCCACGCCCTGATGGAGTTCCTCAATATGCAGCTCGCGGGCGCGGTTTTCCACGATCTTGGAGCTGCGGCCCGTGATGATCACCGGCACGACGCCCATCCCGGGCAGCATCTGTCCGATCCCGTAGCCATCCTTGCAGCTGAAGGCCTTCATCGTCTCGCCATCCGGCCCCATATAGATATGTCCGTCGGTCAGCGTTCCATCCACGTCCATGACCAGCATTTTGATTCTCATCGCACGATTCCTGCCTTATAAATGTCCTGCATGAGCACTGAACCGACAACCTTTCGGTCGCCATTGAGCACCGGCATGCCTGTAATCTTTCTGTCGCTCATAAACTGCAGCGCATTGACCGCCATCTCTCTGTGGTCAATCCACTTGGGCGTTTTCGTCATCACGTTATCGACAGTCTCATGATACACATCCACGCCGCGCTCAAGCATGCGGCGCAGATCGCCGTCAGTAATGATGCCAGCGAGATTGTTATCCTCATCGACGACGGTCACCATACTCAGGCCTTTCGCGCTCATCTCAACAATGGCGCTGCGCAGCGAGCTGCCACAAAGCACCACGGCGTTATCCCTGCCGGTATACATGAGATTCTGCACCCTGACCAGCAGCTTTTTGCCCAGTGCTCCAGCCGGATGATGCAGGCCAAAGTCTTCCTTCGTGTAATGCTTGGCGCGGGAAGCCACCACCGCCAGCGCGTCGCCCAGTACCAGCAGCGCCGTTGTGCTGGACGTAGGCGCCAGATGCATAAAGCACGCCTCCTCAAACGCCGGGAAGAAGAAATGATGGCGGCATTCCTTGGCGAGCGTGGATTTTTCCTTGCCCGTGATCGCCACAGTTTCGCAGTTGATCTCCTGCAATACAGGCAGAAGGCGGGTCACTTCCTCGCTCTCGCCGCTGTAGCTGAGAAGGATGACAACGTCCTTCTCTTCAACCATGCCCAGATCACCGTGCATCGCCTCCGCCGGATGCATGAAAAACGCCGGCGTACCCAGGCTTGCAAACGTCGCCGCCATCTTTGCGCCGATATGACCCGGCTTGCCCATGCCGGTGATGATTACCTTGCCCCGACAGGACAGCACCAGACGAATGATTGTCTCAAAGTCTTCCCCAATCACATTGCGGGTTTTTTCCAGCGCCTCGATCTCCTTGTCAAAGATCGATTTCGCCTCGGCGATGACGTCAAACTGCGTATCCATTCCTGTTTCTCCCAGTATTGTTATTCCTGCACAGCGTCAAACACGCGAATGAGCTTTTTCAGCAGGCTCTTCATCTCGCCCAGCGGCACCATGTTCGGGCCGTCGGACAGGGCATGATCCGGATCCGGATGCGTCTCCATGAACAGGCCGTCCGCGCCGACGGAGATCGCCGCCTTGGCCAGATACTCAACATACTGCCTGTTGCCGCCGGTGCTGGTACCGTTGCCGCCCGGCTTCTGCACGCTGTGCGTCGCGTCGAAGATCACCGGAACGCCGAAATCCTTCATCACGCGCAGGCCGGTCATATCGACCACCAGCGTGTTATAGCCAAAGGATGTGCCGCGTTCGCAGAGCATGACGTTGTCGTTGCCGCTCTCGCGCACCTTATCCAGGCAATTCTTCATATCCCACGGCGCGAGGAACTGCGCCTTCTTGATGTTGACGCATTTGCCCGTCTTCGCGGCGGCAACCAGCAGATCCGTCTGCCGGCAAAGGAACGCCGGGATCTGGAGGATGTCCGCCACCTGCGCCGCTTTCTCCGCCTGCCAGGCCTCGTGAATATCCGTGCAGATCGGCAGACCATGCACATCCTTCACTTTCTGCAGGATCTCAAGGCCGCGCTCAATGCCCGGACCGCGGTGACCGCGGATGGACGTGCGATTCGCCTTGTCAAAGGACGCCTTGAACGTATAGGGAATCCCAAGTTCCCCGGTGATATCCTTCATCTGCGCGGCGATCGAAAGAACCATCTCCTCCGACTCGATGACGCAGGGGCCTGCGATCAGCTGAAACATAGCTTGTTCTCTCCTCTGCATTTCTCTGTGAATTCCATTGCAAAAGCTGCGGCCTCGTTTGCAAAGCCCGAAAAACTGCGGTTCTGCGTCGAAAGCGCCTGCGGCAGCCTGCCGCTTATTCGGCCAGACCGTTCTCGATCATATAGCGCTCAACCTGTACGCGGTCCTTGGGCGTATCCACGGAGAGCGTCTTGCAGTGCGCGTTGATGTAGTAGCAATCCTTGCGGTTCTCGATGAAGCGGAAGGAGTCATTCTCCTCAATCTTCTCCACCGGGCCGCGCGGCGTGTTGTGATAATACTCCAGCGCCTCATGCGTAAACGCGCCGACGCCGACGAACTTCTGATAGGCGTAGTTCATCTCGCCCTTCGGGAATGGGATCGGCGCGCGGGAGATGAACAGGCAGACGCCGTCCTTATTGGTGACGATCTTGAGATTGGTGGGATCGACGACCTCGACCGGGTTGGAGAAATCAGTCATGAGGTTGGATACATAGAAGCCATCCTCCGGGATCGTCTCCGGAATGCACTTGACGATATCCTGCGCCATGACCAGCGGCTCGTCGCCATTGATCATCACATACAGATCCGCCTCAACCTTATGGGAAACCTCATAGAGGCGCTCAGTCGCGGTCTCGCAGTCCGTGCTGGTCATAATGACCTTCGCGCCGAAGCCCTCGGCAACCGCCTTGATCTCCTCGTTATCGGTGGCGACATACACTTCCTCAAAGCGCTCCACGCCCTTGGAGTGCTTCCACACCCAATAGAGCATGGGCTTGCCGCAGATGGGCGCCAGGGGTTTCATGTTGAAACGGGAAGAACCGCCGCGGGCGGGAATCATGCCGATGATTTTCATATTGTCATCCTCTTTCTTTTCAGAATCCGCCTTGATTCCAAGGCAATGTATACTTATTCCTGCACTGAGCCGTGCTCCAGAATATCCGCGATTCTCTTGCAGGCAAAGCCGTCTCCATAGGGATTGCTCGCCGTACTCATCTGCTCGTACGCCTGCCGGTCTTCCAGCAGCAGCTTGAAGTTACGGTAGATGACCTCTTCATCCGTGCCCACCAGCTTGAGCGTGCCCGCCGCGACGCCCTCCGGGCGCTCCGTTGTATCGCGCATGACCAGAACAGGCTTGCCCAGAGAGGGCGCTTCCTCCTGAATGCCGCCGGAATCCGTGAGGATCAAATGGCTCTGATTGAGGAAATTGTGGAAGTCCAGCACCTCCAGCGGCTCGATGATCCGGATCCGGTCGCAGTCCGCCAGATACTGGTTTGCCGTCTGGCGAACCACCGGATTCATGTGAATCGGATAGATTGCCTTGACGTCGGGATGCTCCTCCATGACGCGGCGAATCGCGCGGAACATATGCGCCATCGGCTCGCCAAGATTCTCGCGGCGATGCGCCGTGATCAGAATCAGCCGGCTGCCCTTCGCCCATTCCAGCTGCTCATGGGTATAATCCTTACGCACCGTCGTGCGCAGCGCGTCGATCGCCGTATTTCCAGTAACATAGATGCTCTCCGGCTTTCGTCCCTCTCTGAGCAGGTGCTCTTTGGCGACCTCGGTCGGCGCAAAGTTATACTGGCTGATGATGCTGACCGCCTGCCGGTTAAATTCCTCCGGGAAGGGCGAGTAGATATCATACGTGCGCAGTCCGGCCTCCACATGACCAACCGGAATCTGCAGATAGAAGCAGGCCAGCGCCGTGACGAAAGTGGTCGACGTATCGCCATGGACGAGCACGACGTCCGGGCGCTCCTTTTCCAGCACAGCCTTGATGCCATTCAGTATATTCGTCGTGATATCAAAGAGCGTCTGCTTCTCCTTCATGACGCTCAGATCATAATCCGGCGCAACGCCAAACGCATCGAGCACCTGATCGAGCATCTGGCGATGCTGGCCTGTGACGCAGACCAGCGTCTCGAGGCCGCTGCGGGATTTGAGCTCATTGACGAGCGGGCACATTTTGATCGCTTCCGGCCTTGTGCCAAAGACCAGCATAATTCTTTGCATGGTGGTCACCGATTATTTCTTTGATTTGATCCTTTGCTTGAATTGAACCAGCTTATTGAAGATCCAGCACAAATAATAATTGTGCGTTTTCAAAATTCGAAGAGACAGCGAGTTTTCATTTTTGCCCGCTGCATGTTCCAGGCAATATCTGAATTCTTTCGTATTCATCATACGATGATTATACTGAAGCTTCTGAAGGAATGTCATGGAATTGCGCGCATCGAATACGTTGCCAAACAGATGCTGGAATTGATAGAGCCAGATGTCGCAGTACTCGCCTAATTCTTTTTCTTTAATCAACGGAAGTCTACACCAAAACGGCAAAAAGTGTAATGAAAACAAATCCGCATGATAACGATTCATGAGGCTTTCTGTGTTCTGTACATAGTAATACAACTGCTTCCGGATATAAACAATCTCTTCGCAATACCGACAATACTCAGCATTGAACGCAGCATCTTCGGAGAACCTGCAATCCTCCATAAACATCAATCGATTCTTCCGAATGATGTCCGCATCATATATCTTGTTAACCGTATACGCAGAAATACCCTTCTTATACAAAGAAAAATAGCTTTCTTCGACTTCTATCTCTCCAGTGTTCCTTCTTGCGTCTTCCTTAACAATTCCGTCTTCAACCCGAAACACATCAGATACAACCATTGCTCGTGGATGCTTCACGATAGTGTTCAACATCGTCTCACACCAAAGCGGATGAACGTAATCATCACTATCACAGAACATGATATACTTGCCAGCTGCAGCCTGAATTCCAAGATTTCTGGCTGAGGATGGCCCGGCATTCTCCTTGTGAATCACACGGACCCGTGAATCGCTCTTCGCATATTCATCACAAATCCTCCCACTGCTGTCAGAACTGCCGTCATTTATAAGCAACAACTCAAAATACAAAAAGGACTGATTAAAAATACTATCTATACAACGCCTTAATACCGCTTCCACGTTATATACCGGAATAATAATGCTCACCAGTCGCTTTATGCCCTGCTCAGTCTCTTTACCCATTTTTTCAGTTCCTCATATTTTTCCATTCCCAGGACAGACAGCAAGATTCTGTTAGGCAGTACTTTTACACGATAGAAAAACTCCAATCGTCTTTGCTTAGCTAGATGCTCTTTTCTACGATTCTGTTCTTCTTGCGTCGTCCAAGAAAGAGAATAATGATGGATTGAATATGTATTCTTCGTCAAATCCAAAATGCCACTCTCCATCTGCATCGGCGAGAAATACTCTGTGGGATAAACAGTCGCACCCGGAAGCTTCTGCAGGCAGTTTTCCTCTACATACCCCAGCCGACTCAGTACCAAATGATTACGCTCAGTACAGGTAGTAATATCCAGCGTGCCATCTTCGCGGCGGAAAACCGAGTCTTCATAGCTGTCCAGCAGCGCCTTGATGACAGGATTGCCTTTCTCCGCGCCCAGCGCGAGACCTGTCGCAACTTTGACGCAGCGAGTGGAGTTTTCAATACCCATGAACGCTTCATTTTCCAGCAGCGGATCCAGTCGCTTGCGCAGTTCAACATCCGTATCAAAATAGACGCCGCCATGCTCATAGAGAATCTTCAGCCGGGCATAATCCGTCACAAACGCCCATTTCTTCGCTTCGTAAGCCTCCCGGCAATAGCGATTCTGCGTCAGGTCGAAATTACTTTCATTCCATTCGATGATCTGATAATCAGGGCATTTCTTTTTCCAACTACGAATACACTTTTGAGCCTTTTGCGGTAAGTCTTTATCGCCGAACCAGCAATAATGGATTATCTTGGGAATCGCCATCTAATCACCGTCCAGTTAATTTTGATAAAACACCCTTGGCTGTCCAATAAACATATGAATATGCCGGAAATAGAATCTCATACACTTCAGGATGATTCTGAATAGAAATATCATGACGTTTCCGTTCCTTTTTCCATTGCATGAGAAGCTTCTGACGAAGAATTCTTTCCACCTCGATATCCCGAAGCTCTTTTTTTACCTTTTTGCAGAAATGCTTGAGTTCATGAATATATAGCATATTAACCTGATCCAGAAGAACACGTTCTTCCTTCTCAGAAAAATACTCTATCATTTCTTCGGGAACCAATAGCCAATCCAAATGCTTTTTTGAAAAGCGCTGGTTTACCGTGCTCTGGTCATGCTGGAAATAATAATACAGTTCATCGCTGCAATCCACAACGCACTCCGCTTCATACAGCGCTTTGTAGACGACCGCATTATCCTCGTTGATCCTGCCCTCCGGCATGCGCAGCGAGGCAAAGCAGCTGCGGCGGAACACCTTATCACACAGAATCCACGGCTTTCTATCCACATGATTGAGCAGGCAATGCGTCAGGAATTCTTTTCCATTCCACATCGTACACGTATCTGCACCAAGTTTGGCATATATGCCGCTCTCATTCACAATCCGGCAGCAGCATACGCTGATATCCGCATCGTACGACCTCGCATGACGCATCAGAATCTCATACATCTGCGGATGGATATAGTCGTCGCTGTCGACAAAGCCGATATACTCGCCCTGCGCGACGTCCAGCGCCCTGTTTCGCGCCGCCGCCTGCCCTTTGTTCTCCTGATGAATCACTCGAATGCGGGAATCCTTCGCAGCGTACTCGTCGCAGATCACACCGCTTTCATCCGTGCTGCCGTCGTCGATCAGAATCAGCTCAAAGTCGCGAAAGGTCTGTGTGAGGATGCTATCCAAACAGCGATGCAGATACTTATCTGAGTTATAAACCGGGACAATCACGCTAATTATCGGCATCTACGCTTTCCTTTCTAAGACCTTTTCATCAGCTTTTTCAGCTTATTTCTTACACCACAAGCATTCCAATACAGATTCATAAATCGTGGAAATGCACTTTCGTAAAACCACATATTTTCCCATACAAACGGTACCGCATCCCGATTCATTAATAAGTGTTTTTTATAGGCTCTTCTAACCACATTCAGTTCTTTCTTCATAACAGTGTCTTTATCGGCAAGCCGTTGAACCATATGCTGCAACAACAATGCAAAGCCTTTGCATTGGCACTCATATGCTTTATGAAAACCGTTATTTTTAAAAAAACGAACCTGTTCTTGCATCGCTCCAAGCACATCCAGCCGCTTTGTCGTCCACGTCCCCTTCGTAATCCCCTGCGGATTCACGAAATACGCATACATCGGACTATCAATCACCGCAACTTGATCAAATTCGAATAAAATCCGATAGGTCACATACTCGTCCTCATGAAGCTTGCCCACGGGATAACGAATTACCTTAAAGCAGTCTTTGTGATATAGCTTACAAACAGCAATTGTTGCATTTATATTGTGTTCAACATAATACTGTTCTACTGGCCAGAGTTTTGAAGCGAACTCCTCTTTTTCCCACGGATCGTTGCCTTCGGTTTCTCGATAGCCACAGATACTCACTTTTACACGGTGCTCCTGAACGCCCCGATAAAGCTGCTCAAGCATCTGCGGATGCACCCAGTCATCACTATCCACAAAGCTCAGCCACTGGCTATCACTATTGGCAATCGCCCAGTCAATACCCGCATTGCGCGCCGCAGACAAACCACCGTTTTCCTGATGGATCACATGCACGCGAGAATCCCTTTGGGCATATTCATCGCAGATCACACCGCAGTTATCCGGGCTGCCATCGTCCACGAGGATTAGCTCAAAATCGGTAAATGTCTGCGCAAGGATGCTGTCCACGCAGCGGCGGAGGTAGGGTTCGACTTTGTATACAGGAACAATGACCGAAATCAGCGGCATGTTAGTTCTTCCCTTCGAGAATGTTCTTCAAATCCTTCATCAGTTCATCATAATAGTGCGCCAGCTTCGAGTTATCATATACAAAAGCTTTTTGAGGAACCTCATGATAAATCATCTGAATATCTTCAACATGATCTGCAAAGCGAATATATTCCAAATCCTTGATCCATTGATAACAACCCCAAACCTTCGGACTCTTACTATTGATGACAATACACGGCGTACCTGTAATCGCTGCAAAAATCATACCATGCAAACGATCTGTAATTACTAATTCCGCATGTCGGAATTCATCCAGCTTGAATTCCAACTCCTTCTCTCTCTGGGCGACTGGGATACTATGTCCAACACACATATCAGTAAATCGATAATTGCTGCTAAATAGCTTCTTAATCTGCTCAATGACGCACGCCTCTTCTTCCTCTGATCTCGTCTTTTCACAATCATTGCGAAGACAAATCAGACATCCGTTTCGCTTCACTTGATCAGTACACATATTCAGAGACAAAACAACATCTGGAATTAGTTTCACGTTCTTATATACATTCCTCATGGCATTGAAAGATGTTTTTTCTCGGGCGTATATGTACAATTGATCATGCTGATTATAAAGGTCTATTGATTTTTGAAACTCTTTTCTTCCCCATTCAGAATCTTCATAGTACATGGTATTAGGAAGTAGAGTTATCACTGATCCCTGATTATTCTCAATTATTCCGCGAAGAGTTTTTTCGCTTCTATACCAAAGCGTACCCAAATATCCGCCGCCCTGAACCAAAACTGGATATCCATTCATGATTCCCAACAAATCATACTTCTCAAGATTCTCCAACCTTTTTCCGGTAATCTCATAATATCCGATACCAGCTTTTTCCAGCATCTGCGTCTCAGCAAATGCAATCGCATGATCACCAAGGTTATCATGCTCAGGCGTAAACACTAAAATAACGCTCTTCGGATTCTTGCGAAACTGCTCTTGTATTTCACGAATATACTGCTTTTTTATATTTCTTCTAGTCTTATGGTATAACCACCATTCATGTATCATGCCGTGTAGCCGACGAAGCGGATAAAGAATATCATTTCCCATGCTTAACACGTTCCTTTATATCATGTAGCTTCTGATAAAACCGAAACTCTGCCAGTTTTGACCTGATAAGATGCATCTTTTGAATACGATAAATTAGCGGAAGTCTTGCTTTTTCAATACACGAAAAATCTGTACTTTCAATCCATTTAAGGTGTTTCCAGTAACCACTTCTTTTTACAATCTTCTTATTCTCAATCAAACGTTTTTGAATATGTGGCCACTGTCTCTTCAAAACTCCGTAATATTTTTTTCTCAGAATCCTATGCCGTATATCTTGCAGCCCTTTGCTCGCATCTTCAAAACCATAGTCTTCTGGTGCTGCACCTTCTGCAATCAAAGCAACCATTGTCCGATAGCACTTCTCACACCAACAACAGTTGTTCCCTTTCTGCGATTCCCAACATACATGCAATGTAAGCTTATTTCCACTCGCTCTGCAATAATCTACAATGTTCTTCACTTTATCCTGTCGGCTGCATTCAAATCCGTCATGTACCACCTGGCAACCACAGAATCTAACATGATTATCAATGGTTGGATTTGACGCACACCGCACTTTTCCGTCTTCCGGGCAATTAGATGAAGCAATGTATACCTTGTCCCATCCCCTTAGGTATGCGAGCGGTGCGGCATGTCCAAGCAAGCCAATTCCATGCTTTACACCATGCCACCACCCATCTTTCAATTGCTGATGAAAATCCCGATGCAAGACTGCTTCGGCATCAAATTCGCGGAAAGAACTTCGGATTACTACTTGATCAAGCTTAAACTTTTTGCTCGTTTCCTCGATACCTTCTTGAACAATTTGCCAACCCGCAGCATTGTCATACTTGACGTCAGCTCCCCAAATTGCTATCAAATCCGGCTTTTCCTCCAAATGCCTGATTAGCGTATCCATTGCATCAAGACCACCGGAAAAAAAGGCACCTGCACGATTACTGCTTATCGGTTCATTCCTGACAATTCTGTTAACTTCTATGCTGCCTAAAAACTCGCTCTCGGGATACATGCTCTCATATCCAGCCTTAACCTTTGAGATGCACTCAAAAAAGTCTTTATCCAGACTCTCCAGCTCCAGCCGGGAATTTGTCAGCCAGATAATTGGCAACACGCTGCAAACAAACGGAATGCTTGCTATAGAGGCGGGCACACTCTCGATATTCATAGGATACTCAACACTTAACATATTCCCTGAAAAGTATTTCACGATATCTCCAGAGCTTGAAAATTGATACGTTATTGTGTTGTAATCCTTTATTATACTATGCAAGATAACATTGTTCACAATTATTCTCCCATACACATCAACAACTTCTATTTGCTAATAACATGCTACATCATGCAAAGCAAATATTCATCCAAGAGACGATCATATACTTGGTTAGAAAATAGTTTTGCCACTGTCAGGCAATCCTCTATTTTCTTCCTAGCAATATTTTCAGGTAGCGTAGATATCCATTCCTTAACTGGCCAAACTTCATACGTTCCATTGTCATTCTTACATGAAACCAACACAGAAAACGTTACTTTGTTAATCTTCTTTTTTATACTATCAATATAGGTATGAACCGCAATAGAATACTCCGCATAGCGATCATATGGCTCATGTAAGGTGCCAGCACTTCCTAAAAAATTACCTATCGCATAAGTCGCCAATTGATTCGAGGAAGTATTATGAATACAACCATGAACCACATGTTCATGATTACCAATTACGATACTACAACCTTTTTTCATCAGCCACTGAATCATTCTTTTAGTCAACACATTCGGCTCACAATTATACTGACCACCAACATGCAGATATACTGCTGTCATATCTGCACCCATACGCTTAACTCTTCTTAGTTCTGTGCTCAGTAGCCATCTACGATACATACCCGGAGTAGTTTTTTCATACCAATCCTTTCCAATATTCTCCGGATAAATGCGACGTAACAGCCCATTTCGCACGCGCTCAGCAAAGCCTCCAGGATGCCGCCTAATATACCACATCAATGGACTAATACGCTCAATTGCACCTTCTTGCTCCTGAAACAAATTAACCAGTTTTCGGTTTTTGCGATAACCCAAATACTGTCGATTTGTCATCGCATTCGTGCCATATGTATATGACAGCAACGCAATTCGCACACCAGCAATCTCAGCAATAACCGGCTCTCTATTCTCGCCAACACAACCTATCCCGCTATGTAACAAACCAATTTGATCCAAACATTTAATGGTTTTTTCAAGACCAACAATCCCTCGATCCAAACAATGGTTATTTGCTGTAGATACATAATCTACTCCCGATTCTTTCAGTGCTTCAGCAAATTCGTACGCTGTACAAAACTCCCATCTCTTTTTTGTATAGTCGTCTTCACAGTCAGATATTGGTGTCTCCAAATTGGCCAACACGAAATCAGACTGAGAAAACAGCATCTGCATCGGGGCGAAGATAGAATGAAAATCCAATATTCCATTGCCTTTTCTATATTGTTCAATATACTTCACCATTTCTCCATCAAACAATACATCTCCGACAAATGTAATTTTTATTTCCAAATTAGTTTCACCCCTTTACATTAATTCTGAATAATCTCTATTTCCCGTCCTGTCAGATACCCGTGATTTCGAATGTTCCACTTCATGTTATTCATATATCCTTCCGGCTGAACAATTTCAAACATATATCCGTCCATAACGACATCCAAATACTCTGCTCCACCTAATTCATTTTGTCTAGAAAGAACTAGTTTCACAGTATAGTTTCCAGGTGCCAAACGTTCCAAATCAATCATAAAAGAAAAGTCAACTGTTTCATTCTTACGCAAACGAATAACTGATGGCGATTTTGAACAAGTAACCGCTATACCTTGATGAACTAAGAACACACCCAGTATTGCATCATCAACATTCACAGAAGACTCTACTGACAAATGTGCTTTAATGCAAGAATTCATCACATAAACACCCTGATCATTGTCCACAATCAATTGCATCATTCTGGCAGGGCACTTAGTAAACCATTTTTCTCGCTCTTGTGCATTCAAATCAATAACTGGCTTATTACTATTTTTCGTCCCAAGATACACCCCAATCGCCTCTTCCACATCCCCCTCGAAGGCAACCTTACCCTTATCGAGCACCACGCACCTATCGCACAGCTGCCGGATGGTATTCATGTTATGGGAGACGTAAAGAACGGTTCGGCCCTCTTTCTTGGCGGCGTCGCGCATCTTATCCAGGCACTTCTTCTGAAAGGCCATATCGCCCACGGCGAGGACCTCGTCCATGATCATAATCTCACTGTCCAGATGGGCGGCGACGGAGAAGGCGAGCTTGACGTACATGCCGGAGGAATAGCGCTTGACCGGTGTGTCGATGAAATCGCGCACCTCGGAGAATTCAATGATCTGCTCCATCTTCGCGTCGATCTCGGCCTTTGTCATGCCCAGGATCGCGCCGTTGAGATAGACGTTCTCACGGCCGGTCATTTCGCCGTTGAAGCCAGTGCCGACCTCGAGCATGGAGGCGATGCGGCCGTAGATGTCGATCTCGCCGTCGGTCGGCGCGGTCACGCGGGAAAGCAGCTTGAGCATCGTGCTTTTGCCCGCACCGTTTCCGCCGATAATGCCCAGCGCCTCGCCCTTGTAGACGGTCAGATCGACACCATTGAGCGCCATGAACGTCTGACCGACGAGACGCTGATCCGTGCCAATCTTGGTGTTGGGATCCTCCTTGCCGCGGATGCGCGCCCACCAGCTCTGCAGATCGCCCTGCAGCGTGCCGCCGCCGATCTGACCGAGCTTGTACATCTTCTTGACGCCGGAGAGCCGAATGGCTACCTCGCGATTCTCGTTATTCATGCCATTCGCCTCCTTACACCGTGTCCATGAACGTCTTTTCGACGTGGTTGAAGAGCATCACGCCAAAGAGCGCAACCAGCAGCGTGATCGCCCACGAAAGCAGCAGATACGCCGGCACGATCGTGCCCTGACCGAGCACCGCATAGCGGAAGATCTCCACCGGCGCGGTCACCGGATTGATGAGCAGAATGGTCTTCATCAGGCCGTCGCCCAGCTGAGAAAGCGGATAGACGATCGGGGTCGCATACATCCACAGCTGCACGCCAAAGTTGACCAGGATCGCAAGGTCGCGATACTTAGTCGTCATGCTCGAGATGATGATACCAAATCCCAGACCCATGACGCCCAGATGCACAAGCACCAGCGGAATCAGCAGCCACGCCCCCCAGTTCGGCGTCACCTCGCCCGCGATCACATAATACGCAAGGAAAACACCCACAAGGATCATCTGCACAACGAACTGGATCACCGAGGACAGCACGTTGGAGATCGGCGTGGTCAGGCGCGGGAAATACACCTTGCCAAACACGCCGGCGTTGCTGGTGAATGTCGAGGCATTCTTCGTCACGCAGGAAGAAAAGAACATCCATATCGCATTCGAACACAGATAGAACAGAATCTGCGGCACGCCGTCCGTGCTCATGCCGGCGATACCGCCGAAGACGAACGTGTAGATGATACTGGTCATGAACGGATTGAGGAATATCCACGCCGGACCGAGGATCGTCTGCTTATAGGTGAGCACAAAGTTGCGCTTCGTAAACAGCACGATCAGGTCGCGATAGCGCCAGACCTCTTTCAGGTTCAGGTCAAACCAGTTGTGTTTGGATGAGATATGGGTATGATACATTTCAGCACTCATTTTAATCAATCCTCAGCGCTTGCTTTTCTGCTGTCGATCTGCGTCATTGCTTCCTCGAATGTCACACGCTCAAAGGCCTCCAGCTTTGTCTTGCGGGAAGCATTATATATGCGCACATCCGTCTTATCGATAAAGCGACGAACGTCATAATAGGCCTTGGTCGTCGTTCCCAGGTCATGCTTCACTTCCTTGGCGACATCGTCGTCGTATCCCTCGATGAAATAATTCTTTACGCTGGGATCGATGATCACCTCGCCATTCTCGGTGATCACTTTATCAAAATTATGGTCGATACCAAGCAGATAAATATGCTTATAGCCCAAATGCATCGCCAGCTGCATGCAGACAATGGTCACTGTGCCACGCGTATTCACCTGATTTGTACAATCCAATGCAAAGCCTTCCGGCTGATCATTCTCGCGCAGATCATTGCGGAAGAAATGCTTTGCACCCTTGACCTTGATGCCCAGATAGTACTTATTCTGCAGCGGAATAAACTTAACCTTCGCCGGAATCTGATCGACCTCGGAGAGCTTATCGCGGATCAGAACTGCATCCGTATTCACATAATACGTCGGCCGCCAAACCGTCTTGGGGAAAATCTGATAAATCCGATTCACAGCAAAGGTATCAATTCCCTTATTGTGCAGCGTTTCAAGGTCTTCCACCGTCAGGCTCGGACCGTTGCCGATGATAAAGCAGCTTTCCCCCAGATGCGTATTGCGGATCTTTGCCATATAGCGCCCGTAGGGCGTATGGCGGAAATGCTTAAGCAGGAACGTCTGCGTTCTTGCCTGGATGGACAAAAGCGGATGGATCATATTATTTCTTTCCCTTCAGAATATGCAGTGTTTTGTGGAGCACTGCCGCCCCCCAGATCATGACCAGAGGCGCGCCAATGTACTCGGCGCACTGTTTCTTGGTCAGCCGATACTTCTCCTCGCAGAAGGTATGGTCACAGTAGAACGTGTACCACATCTTCATCTTTTCGATCAGCGAATAGTTCAGGAATTCCGCCTTTTCACGAATCGACAAGCCATGCCCTGCCGGATTCTTGATGAAGCGCATATTTCCCTGCATGGTCAGGCCGTCCTGCAGGTATTTGCAGACCCAGATGATGTTCTCGAAAATACGAATCTTGTAGCCGTCCCTGGCCATTCGATTCCACACGATGCAGGGCGTCAGGAAATTCTCCCCTTCAAACTCGGGATACTTGTACTTGCGATGAATCTCCGTATACCAAACGCCAGCTCGTTCTCCGTCGACCACTTTATCCGTATACTCCGGATAGCGCACATACGCATACTCATCGATATAGTCAGAGCCATACATGCTCATCAGTGAGGTGTTGGGGGTTTCTGTTGGGCTTGAACCACGGTTTCCAGCAATGCCGCAGTAGCCCGGTTTTCCGGCGATGGTCGCTTCCCACCTGACCACGGTTTCCAGCGAATCATCGGTCAGATAATCGTCAGAGTCCATGATGAAAAACAGCTCGCCCTCCGCCAGATCCAGCGCATAGTTGATTGCCCGGCACTTGCCGCCATTCTTCACCTTATAATAACGGATCGGAAAATCATTTCCGTCCTGCATCCAGCCGCGAACAAGCTCCTCCGTATGATCCGTAGAACCATCGTCCACAACCAGCCATTCAAAATTCCGATACGTCTGTCGCTGAATGGAGCGATAGAGCGCATCCAGAATGTACGCGCGGTTGTAGGTCGGCGTGAAAAGGGTGATCTTATATTTGAACGACATGATCAATTACTCCAATATACCAAATTCTCTTTTAATTCTTGCTGTAAGCAATTTCTTATCAAATGGGTTAATTCTCCTCAGGAACGCCACCGGCTGTATCCTTTTCTTATCCACACGTTTATTCTTTGGATCTTTCTCGGATATGTTTTCACCCGTCCCCAGAACATATATTGTACTGCGGAAGGGCAAACGATCTAATCGACGCCCTAAAGCAGCAAACTTCCCCTCAACTTCAATATCAAACCATTTAATCGGATATTTCGCTCCCAGTTCAGCGGAGGTTTTTTCATCAAAACACAAAGAAATGTCCGGAAGCCCCTCTGGAAGTTCATCAAGATACATTTTCATTATATTCATTGATCCACCGTAATAAGGCGTAATCACCATTATTTTTCTATTCTTTATCCACTTATATCCACTTTTCGATTTAAATCCATTTGCCTCCGGATGCGCCTTAACATACGCTGCAATATGACAATTCACATAATCATCTGCATCAACCGGAAAAACAAACACCCCCCCTTGCACGCTTAATTCCCCAAAACGATCTCTGATCGCTTTGGCACAATTCAAGAGCTTCCAAGAGCGGTCTCGACACTTTTCCTGCCATGTTTTAGGTACAGGTGTATTTACTTCGATGAAATGCAGACGGTTCCTATCATATTTCTCCCATAATTCAGGAATCTCATTGCAACCGACAAAAACATGAAACTCGTCGCAAGTCTGATTAAAAATCGAATGTAACGTATTATTAAAATCCCTTACTACGTCATCCCAATGATTTGTACTAGCTTTTCCTCTTAATGCGATTGTAAAACAAATCATAATTACTCCCATTCCTTCACAGACTGTCATCTGTATTTTCGCATGATCCTCTTCAGTGTCAAAGACCGATTCTCAATACATTGCGCACTCTGCATACCAACGGCAAAGAAATCCGCGCCAAGATATACCAAATTCTCCACGATGCCTTCATTTTCTTAATCTCATCTGCCATAATGGGATACTCACGCATTATTCTTTCCAGAATTTCAATAGCTTGTTTTTCCTGAGATTTATTCATACTGCGCATTGCCATCTGCCCATGCCACATACAGGTGAAAAGCAGATTGATCCGGCCTTTTTCCGCCAGTTCCGGCATGTTCTCTTCCAGATATGCCTGCCTGCGCGCTTTCGCTTCCACAGCATCCAGCCGTTTGAGGGAATATGCCTCACCCATGATACTGTCCGTTCGCTGGAAATAATCGTAGCCGATATAATCAATCACCGCATAGCGACTAACGCGGCCCAAGACTTGATAGCTCCAGAATTCGTCTTCGTGGTATTTTTCCTTTTCGAACAGAATACCGTCAATCAGCGTCCGCTTATAGAGTTTATTCCAAACGACCTGCTGAATCAGTCGATTATCGATCAGCTCAGACATGGCTGTTTGGCGATCCAGAACCCTCGCCGTATGCTGCTCTGGCACGCTTTCATAGGCCAACCCCTGTGTGCACCTGCGATAAGCGCAGCCCGCCGCGTCACAATCGTTGTGCTCAATTGCGCCCAGCAGATTCTGCACAAACATCGGCTCAATCCAGTCGTCGCTGTCGATAAAACCGATGTATTCGCCTGTACAAGCAGAAAGCCCGGCATTTCTTGCATCGGAAAGCCCGCCATTCTCTTTATGGATCACGCAAATGCGGCTGTCCCGCTTTGCCCATTCCTCGCACATCTGCGGACACGCATCCGGCGAGCCATCGTCCACCAGAAGGATTTCCAGATTCGTATACGTCTGATCCACGATGGACTGCACACAGCGATCCAGATACGCCTGAACGCCATATACCGGAACGATCAGGCTCACCATCGGTTTTTCGCTCATGCGCGTCCCCCTCTCAGGCTTCCAGAATCTTCCGAATCGTCTCCGTCGGATTAAAATCCTCAATCGGCTCGTTCTTCACGCTGCCGAAGTCTCCGTTCTCAATCCAGCGAAGCGCGCGCGCAATATCCTCCGCCGTGTTCTCACAGAACACATATCGATTGAAGGGCTCAAAGTAGGCGCGCAGCACTTCTTTCTCTTCTTCCGTGCCATCCAGAATGAACAGAATCACTTTGTTCGTCGCGGAATACTGATAGATCTTGCCCGGAATCTGGCCGCCCTTGCGGTTGCACAGGAAGATCAGGACATTCGTCTTGTCTTCAATCTCCTTAAGCTTGTCCAGCGGCATCCGAGGATAGATATGAATCTGCTCCGTGCTTTCAAACAGATTGCTCGGATTGCCGCAGATATTGACCTCGACGCCGGTTTCTTTTGCCGCCTGATAGAACGGCGCCAGGTCTCTGGCCGCGGGAACATAATCACCGAAGTATCCGTAAGCATTCTTCTCGAAAATACGCTCGTGCGCTGTTTCGCCCTTATAATAATACGGCAGCGGCTGCCAGTACATCTTGTGCGCAGATTCGGGATACAGCCTCTGCTGATTCTTCAGCGTCAGCGGACTCACATAGCAAACTCGCTGTGCAAAAGAGAGCAGTCGGCGTTCTTCATCATGAATCGCTTTTTTCCCGTTAAAGCCATATGCATCGCTGTACCACGGATCCTCCCAGATCTGAATCCACTGCTTAGCCTTGATATGACCGGCTTGCAGCAGATTGTGGGCAAGAAGATGACTGGCCGGCGGCGTGGAAACTGATAAAACATAGTCATATTCAACATCGGATCGGAAAGCTTGCGCCTTGCGGGCAAAAGTCGAATAAATACCATGCGGTCCGTACGCGTTGAGCAAAAACTTTTTCGTCCTACGCGCAAACCTTCTCAGAAAATTTTCCTTATTCTGCTTTTCATTCCGGGGTATTTCCAAAGCTGATTGCATCCCCTCATCCCGCTTCTTCCAAAGCGACGCTTTTTCATATAACGAGACGCCATAATATGTAAAACTCTTCACTCCCTGCGGAAGAGTCATCGTATGATCCAATTGATAATCTCGACCATCCGCGCTCAACACATCCACTTTGCAGCCCAAATCGACAAGGCCTTGAATATACGCGAGATGACACAGATTCGCGGATGAATTTACACTCAGACAATCTGCATTAATTACAAGAATTCTCACGAAGTACTACCATCCTTAATCAATATACCCAATCTTTCCCAGCAGTTCTTCCTTCTGCTGCATTCGCTTTTCCATAGAAGCATTCTGCCTGAGCGTATATGCTTCACCGTAACACGGTGAGGTGCTCATGCGCAGTTTCTCTTTATTCAGGTAATCCTCCAGTGGGCAAATCACACGGGCCGGACTGCCTGCTGCAACCGAATTCTCCGGGATATCGTGCGTCACCGTGCTGTTCGCGCCGATAATCACATTATCGCCAATCGTCACCCCGGGAAGCACAACCGTCTCCGCGCCGATAAAGACATTACTGCCAATCGCTACGCACCCGATCTTTGTATAATTCAAGAATTGTTTGGTACTCGCGTCATGGCAAAGAATATGCACACGGGGCGCCATGGTCACATTGTCGCCGATCTCAATCAGCCAGCAATGTGACGGATCCAGAATCACTCCATTCAGGCGTTTAAAGCCTTTGCCAACCTTCATCCCCATTTGAATGAGCCTCTCGGTTGTAAACTCGCCACGCAAACGATACACGAATTCTTTCAGAATATTCATGATTCCACCAACTGTTCAAACATCTCTTCTACTGCCCGGACCGTGTTCTCCGTGCTGAACATCTTTCCGCGCTCCGCCGCCCTTTCGCGGTAATGCGCCAGCAGCGCCGGATCATCCAGCAAACGCTTGATCCCCTGATAGAGCGCTTCCTCGTCGTTTTCGGTTACGATGCCGTATTCGTTGTTCTCGCCCAGCATTTCCTTCATACCGGAAACCTCAACCGTGCATACCGGCGTGCCGACGATCAGCGCTTCGGTGGCAGCGGTGGAGAAGCCTTCAGACATGCTGGCGCAAACAAACAGATCACACTGAGCCACATATTTATACGGATTCGTATGATACCCCAACAAAACAACATTCTGCTGCAGTCCATTGTCAGAGACGTACTGTTTCAGCTTCTGCTCAAGCTCTCCCTGTCCCAGGATATACAGGCACACCGGATACTTCTGCTCAGCCAGTCGCTTTATGATGCGCAGCAGGCGGTCATATCCTTTGGAGGGCTTCAGTGTTCCCACTGCAATCAGCCGAATGACGCCGGGCTCGTCCATTCCCTGTACCGCAGTTCTGGATTGCTGCAGAATCTTGTCCGACTCAACAGTATTGTAGAGCACACTGCAGGGGTTCTGATAATTCAGAATCGAGCAAAAATCATCCCGGACATATTGAGATACACAGACCGTCTGATCAAAACGCTCATAGCATTGCCTGGCTTCCTGCTGCCCCCTGAATGAGCTGGCAAGCTTTTTATAGGTATGCTGCTCGACATGAATCCACGACACCAGCTTCGTATCCTCATCCTCGCAGCCGCTGATCACGCGCGCCGAAGGTCCTTCCAGATAGGAAACCTCGATATCATAATGCTCCTTCACACACAAACGGTGCAGCTGCGCAGGCGTAAGCAGCTTCATCAGATGGCTGTTGCCCCGGATTTCCTTGGCCCACACAGCGCGATAATGGATATGCGGTGCAAGAAACTGTTCGTTGACACCGCCGCCAAAAAGTGCAGTTACGGAGATGTCAAATCGGGTCGGATCCATGTTGTTCACCAGGTTGATGAGCACCTTCTCTGCACCACCGTGGCCAAGGTCATGGATCAGAAACAATACTTTCTTCATGATTATTCATTCTTCTCACAATTGCTGCGAGTTCTCTGCGACATTTTCCATACATGCAGCTTTTTGTAAATACACATGGGCAGAAAGTATGTCAACACCTGAAAATACGCTTTCTTAAAACACCGAAATCCCTTCAGGCCCATGCGCTTATATGCGGCAGACAGCGTTTTCGCTGTGTTGATTCGGTTTTTCAGATCTCTGCGATGTACGGCATTCTCATCTTCCAAAATCGCATAGAGTTTGTCCGGCAGATTATGCCCGACGAATCCTTCCACAAAGAATCTCGACCACAAATCCAAATCTTCGCAGCGCTCAACCGTTGGATCCAACGAATATCCACCAAGCGCATCATAGACGCGCTTATATGTCATGATTGTCGCATGCGAAAAACAGTTGCTCGCCAGCATGTCTTCCGGTTTAGGCTCCTTGGGCTGTACAATCGTTGTCAGCGTATTCTCTCCGTCCGATACAACGATTCCCGTACCCACCAGATCTACGTCCGGATGTGCTCTCAGATATTCTATTTGCTTTTCAAACCGTTCCGGCATCGACCAATCATCGCCGTCCATACGCGCAACAATATCCGTCTTCACATACTTCAAGCAATGATTGAGCGAATACGGCAGTTTCCTGTTTCCATCATTCTGGAGAATAACAAATCTCCCAGGATACTGCTGTTCGTAGGCCTTCAGAATCTCAAGCGTTCCATCCGACGAACCATCGTCACAGATAATCATCACCCAATCGGCATACGTTTGAGCCAATACCGATTGAATCGCTTTGTCAACCGTCTTCTCACAGTTGTATGTGGCCATGATGACCGAAATCGTACTGTTCACACTCTCTCACCTTAACGAACAGACACAACATCCGCATGCTTCAGATCATTGGTAAAGACATACTGTATGCCCGCTTCGTTCTCCATCTGTTTTTCAAAACCAATTTGTTCAAGCGTCGAACGCAAGAGCTGGTTTTTCTTTGTCTTGATCACGCTGAACAAACCATTCTCACACTCAGATCTTACCAACAGGTGCGCAAACAGAGCGCTTTCTACATACTTGCCCGCTACGCGGCAGGACATGGCAAACTCGTCAAATACAAGAATTCCGCCGTCCACATGATACTGGCCAAAGCCTACGATGCCGTATTCGCCGAAATCATCCGCGCAGGAGAAAGCAAAGCTTTCACGCAGACCATCGGCCATGAGCGCGTCAAACTCCTCGCGGGTATACTTTCTGCCAGACATGTTCAGTTGATTGGTTCTGACAATCAGCTCATAGCAGCGCAGCAGTTCCTGCTCTGTCTGCGGCTTAAAGATCGTCATGCGCAGATTGCACCTGTGCAGGAAATCCACAATATCCGTGTTGGATGCCTTTTTCAGGGCGTTGCGCTTTTCCTCCGCTTTATACATCGCACGGCGGTTCCGGCTTTCCTCTGTAACCTGAACAGAGAATTCCGGCAGATCAAGCAGCCCGGATACATTCTCGTAGACCCGCACCTGCGGCAGCACGGATTTCACCTGTTCACGCTCGAACACAGAATCATCGATCAGCGCAAACGAATCCACGCCGATATTCAGGCTCGCAGCAATCTCCTGCAGAGAACCGCTCTTCGCATTCCAATGGATCTGCGGATACAGGAAATACTCAGCCACGCCCAGCCGTTCAAGCACAGGCCATGCCGCCTGGTGATCGTTTTTGCTGGCGACGGACTGCACGATACCGCGTTCGTCCAGCGCCTTGATCACCTCAAGGACCTCCGGCCTGATCTGCAGGACATTCGCATCGTCCGTCTCAATCAGAACGCCGTCCCAAAGCGTGCCGTCCAGATCCCAAACGACGCATTTGACCTTCGCATCCGGCTTTGTCTTTTGAACAGCCTTTCCCTTTACGAAATCGCACCACAGGATATCCAGCTCGGCTTCCAGGTCATTCTCGGGATAAATCTTGACCAGATTTCCCGCCTTCCCACATTCCGCCGAAAGCTCAGTTGCCGGCACGACAAACAGGTTCTCGCCCGGCTTTACCGCAAGCGCGAGCTTAAACACAGATGTATGATCGTCATACAGTTCCACGATCAGCCGGTACGCCCGATCCGTATAGCTGTATGCATGGAACACGAACGCATCCGGCTGATTATCCAGTCCCTGCAGGGAACGCAGCTTTCTCCTGCGCAGATACTCAAGCGTACGGATGCCCTGCCAGCGAATGCTTCGCGGCAGCGGGCTGCCCTCCAGCAGACCGAGTCCTTTTCCCAGAAGCTGATTCTTTCCATGCAGTTTTGCATATTCCATTTCCGTCATCATCGCCGGAAACAGCACGGTCATCATGTTGCCCCACTTGCGGAACTTGACATGGACGCCCTGCCCGCAGCAGGCGCGTTCATCCGCAAACGTCTGCAGGCCGTTTTCAAAGCGCTTGCAGCGTCCGTCCGACCGCGCCTGATAATGCAGGCAGCTCTCAAAGCACAGCGGCGCCGAGCACTCCAGACAGTGCTCCTCCCACATAGTAGGGCGAACTGCTTCGATCGCGAACTGTTCACGGACGTCCATAACGCAGTTTCGACGCTCCGACTGCTTCTTTGCGTCTGCATAATAAAACTGATACATCGTCTGTCAGTTTCCTTTCAGAATCTCCTGTGCCGCCTCGTGCATGTTCATGCTCCGCATGCCATACTGTGCTTTCAGCTGCTCATAATAGGAGAAGATCTCCTCCAGCTGCGCCATGTGAAAGTCGGTATGCACGCCGACATTGTGCGGATGCCACCATAGATGGAAGGTCAATCCAAGCTTCGCCGCATGCAGCATCTGGCGCTTGATACGGCGCACTTTGAGCTTTTCCAGCATCTTCAGCGGCTCAAAGAACGGCTTATACATCCTCGAACCCGTCAGATTGACAACGCCATGCTCGATCCCGGGCGTATATCCGCCCTGACCCGTCAGCGGCAGATACACATCCGCCAGGCGAAGCAGTCTCATCAGAGGACGGATACGGATCTTTTCATGAATCCAGTCGTTTTCCTCATCGCGGTAGGACTCGAAGCCCAGCTTTTCAAGAATTTGTGTATACGCCGGTTCACACTGGTTTCTGGGCAGCACGATGGAGCGAAGCATATAGCCCTTCTCCTGCGCAATCCGCTTGGCGGCTTCAAGATCCGCCTCGAACTGCGCAACCGTCTGTCCATCCTCTCTGCAATAAAAATGTGAAAAGGTATGGCTTGCAATCTCCATGCCCGGCGTGTCAGCGATTTCGCGGATCAGCTCCGGCGCATAGTAACAAGCAGCGTCTGCGCCTGCAATTCCCGCTCCATCCAGGCATCTGTACGCGGACAGCGCAGGATTGCTGTACGTCGGCATCTGCTGCCAGTCCGGGAAAAATCGCCTCAGTTCCTCGTCGTTTTTGGCAAACATGAAACCGACCGTCGCCCAGGTCGCATGGACGCCGTGCTTCCTGAACAGCGCAAGCATTTTCGGAATCGCCTGTCGTCCGCCCAGGACATGATCTCTGTACGAATCAAGCGCCCATCCGTCCTGCATACCCCAGAACAGTTCGAAGTCCAGAGAGACGATCAGCGTTCCCGCTTTCTTCATGTTTCACCCTCGTTTCACACTTAGAGCAATCCCCAAGCAAAAATCAGCTGGAAGAAATAGAACAGAACGTAGCATACCAGGGCAACGGACCTCAACGAACGGCCATAGAAATGCTTAAACTCCCACGGCAGCAGGATGCCATTGGCATACAGCGAGCAATAAATCGGCAGACGACCGATAAAAATACCGGACGTCACCATGCTCACCAGATAAAGCGCTGTAGAAATGATACTCATGTTGCAGGCAATCCGAATAACACGTCCGCCCTCTGTGATGATCTTCCTGCGGCAAAACAGAGACAAGATCGTCGGCACAGAATACACCAGTACGCGCAGAGGATTCGTACCGTCGTCACCGCCAAATCTCCAGTCACTGACGACGTTTTTATACTGCGTATCTGCCAGAAGGCTGTCCAGCGTATCGGCAAACAGTCCGCTGGAGGACATGATCACCGCCGTACCCATAATCACCAGCAGGGTCTTCCAGTTCCACGGTCTGCCCTGCACGATGAACATAATGGGAAGCATCATCAGCGCTGACTGATGAAACAGCGACGCAAAAGCGATGATAATCGCCGCTTTGATGTATTTCTTTTTAATAATTGGCTCCGCTGCCGCCAGCGTAATCGCCACCGCAAAGAACTGGCGGATTCCGTTATGCATCCAGGAGAGATAATCCGTAGACGCAACAAACACGAAAATCGAAAACCAGTAGTCTTCCGAGAATTTACGATAAAGCTTCGCCAAATGGTATCCCTGTACCAGCGCAATCAGCAAAAAGAAATATCGGAAATGCGCACCGGCAAACACGTTGACCAACGCGCCCATAGCATAAAAGCCCCTATCCTTAGGGTGAGCACGGATATAATCCAACTTTCCGCTCATATCTCCCGGAATACTCCGATAATCCAGCAGATATGCGTATGTATCACCAAAATAATTGGATCTGGTAGCCGCCATCGCGATCAGCGGCAGCACCATAATCAAGGCATACGTCCAGGTCGCACGCCGCTCCTCTTTGCCGAGCACCCTCTCACGATGATGCATGCCGGCTGTATGGCCGAGAATCGCGGTGAAAAACAGCCAGAAGAGAACAAGGATGTTTTGCATAGGATCTCCTCGTTATGTCAAACCCGTTTCAAAATGTTATAAATCTTTTCCGACACCGCATGCGCGCTGTAGCGGCTCACGTCGCAGCCGGCAATTTGCTCACGCAGCTGCGGATCATCCAGCAGCGCTATAACGCGCTGCGCCATCTTTTCGCTGTCATTCACATGCACAAGGAAGCCGTTCTCCCCGTCCCGGATGATCGGAACGTGGCCGCGATTGTCCGTCGCCACAACGGGAAGCTGGCAGTACATGGCCTCCACAATATTGAGCGCAAGCCCTTCGCGCATGCTCGACGCAACGGCAATATCTGCCGCGCGCAGGCATGCGCCGATGTCGCTGCGCCATCCCGTAAAAACGACAGAATCCGCCACGCCCATCTGCTGTGCCAGCTGCTGGTAATAACCATTGGCATGGTCAGGACCCACAAGCACCAGATACGTGTCGGTGTGTTTTTCTTTCACTTTTTTGAGCGCTTCCAGAAGCATCTTCTGGTTCTTGTTGGCGATCAGCTCCGCCACATAGATCAGCACCGGCGCATCCTGAGGGATGCCCCATTCACTGCGAAGCTGCGCTCTCTTTTGCTCCGCATCCCCGATATCCAGACGCGCGAAATCCACGCCGACGCCCGGAACCTGCTCGATGCGCAGCTTCTTGGGGAATCGTCTTCTCGCTCTGGCATAGTCCTCGTCATTGAGGGTGATCAGCAGATCCATGCTGTGCGCGAGCAGCCGCTCGATCGGATAAAACAGGAGCCAATAAATCAGCGGCGCTCCAGTGAAAAAATGGAAGCCATGCGCAAAGTAGACGACCTTGGTTCCTCTTTTGCGCGCCCGCCTCGCTGCCAGGCGCGCCACCAGCGCGCCCACAGGCGTATGGCAATAGACGATATCGTAATCGCCTTCGTCGATGATCCGGCGCAGCTGACTCACGCCCCGCAGCGTATCCAGCGTAAACGGCGAACGCTTCCATAAGCCATGGATCTGGCGATCGCAATGCGGCACGGTCTCCTCGCCGGAGGCCGCGACGTCAACGGTCCAGCCCTGCGATTTCAGATAACGGATCGTCGGCACATGGAATTTGAGCACGTGCTCTTTGACCACATTGGCGACAAGAAGCAGCTTCTTAGGCTGAGTGTTCTCCTCCATAGGACAATACTTCCTCTTTTTCCTTAACTTCTTCTTTGCGCGCCTCCAAATGCGGTGCAAGCTTACCCGTTCCGCCCTCGACAACGCCCTGCTGCTTGAGGACGTTGCCAATGGTCATCAAAAAACAGGTCGCATCCATCTTGAACGTCAGATTGCGAACATACTCGCCGTCCAGGCGCGCCTTCTCATCGATCTCCAGCTCGTCGCG
The DNA here is from genome assembly GCA_015056305.1 of Clostridiales bacterium. GTDB lineage: Bacteria > Bacillota > Clostridia > Christensenellales > Aristaeellaceae > Ventricola. The sequence goes on from SVGO01000002.1 coordinate 33,777, forward strand.
GCCGTTGACCTGCGCCCAGCCTGTCAGGCCGGGCGTCACGTCGTTGGCGCCATAGCGATCGCGCTCGGCAATCAGATCGTACTGATTCCACAGCGCAGGACGCGGGCCAACGATGCTCATCTCGCCTCGAAGGATATTGATGATCTGCGGCAGTTCGTCCAGGCTGGTCTTTCTCAGGAAGCGGCCGCTCCTGGTGATAAACGCCTCCGGATTGGTGAGCAGGTGCGTCGGCATATCATGCGGCGCATCGGTGCGCATCGTGCGGAACTTCAGAATATCGAAATGTGCTTTATTCTTTCCCACTCGCTTCTGCTTGAAGAACACAGGACCCGGGGAATCCAGACGGATCCAGATAATCAGCAGGATGAATACCGGCGCAAGGAAAACAAGACCGCACACGGAAAAGACGATATCCAGCAGCCGCTTGCCATATCGCAGATACATATGCGCATTCCTCCTTCCTGCCCCTCTCCAGGGCATCAGCCGGCACAGTCCTCTCGGCTACCCGCCAGCTGCATCTCATCCGCCTCGACGGCGGAGCAATTAACCTCTTCCGGCGCATGATAGGTTTCCACAACGCGCTTCATCGCCCTGCGGACCTTTTCATCGTCTTCCGTTTCGACCGCTTTGCGCAGGATTTCCAGTTTTCTGTCGATCTCCTCACGGCTCAGCGGCTTATCCCGCTCGATAAAAATCATGCGGTTATCCGTCTTGGTCAGCTCCTCGGTCTTGATGAGCAGCTCTTCATAGAGCTTCTCGCCCGGGCGCAGACCCGTTTCCACGATATTGATATCCCTGTACGGCTCAAAGCCCGACAGCCTGATCATGCTCTCAGCCAGCTCCAGAATGCGGACCGGCCTGCCCATATCCAGCACGTACAGCTCGCCGTCTTTGGCCATCGCGCCGGACTCCAGCACCAGCTGGCTCGCCTCGGGGATGGTCATGAAATAGCGGATGATCCGTCTGTCCGTCAGGGTGACCGGGCCGCCCGCGGCGATCTGGCGCTTGAAAAGCGGAATCACCGATCCATTGCTGCCCAGCACGTTGCCAAAGCGCGTTGCGCTGAAATTCGTACTGCTGCCGGAGCGGCTGAGCACGATCATCTCACACATACGCTTGGTCGCGCCCATCACATTGGTGGGATTAACAGCCTTGTCGGTGGAGATCATCGTAAATTTTTTCACGCCGAAGCGTTCGCTGCTTGAAACGATATTGAGCGTGCCGAAGACATTATTCTTGACCGCCTCGCAGCAGTTATGCTCCATCAGCGGCACATGCTTGTGCGCCGCTGCGTGCAGCACGATATCCGGATGATAGCGCTCAAACACGCAGTCCAGCGCTGCGCTGTCGCAGACGGAGACAATCTCCACCCGGATATCCAGCGTCACGCCGTAGGCGATACGCAGCTCCTGCTGAATATCGTACGCGCCGTTCTCATAGACGTCCAGAATGATGAGCTGCCTGGGCTGCATCTTGGCAATCTGGCGGCACAGCTCGCTGCCGATCGATCCGCCGCCGCCGGAGATGAGCACCGACTTGCCGCGGTAATACGCATGCGTACGATCATCGGTAAACTCCATCGGCTGGCGGAAGAGCAGCTCCTCAATGTCGAATTCACGCATGCTGCGCTTGCCGTTTTCTACCGTCTGCGTCAGCGGATAATCGTACACCTTAAGCTTGCAGCCGGTATGCTTATACAGATCGTAGAGTTCCTTTTTCCGATCCGCCTGCATCTTCGGCAGCGCAAACACGATCTCCTGAATCGGGAAGCTCATCAGCCGCTCCTGCGTGGCTTCCTCCTCGGAGAGCACGGGGATGCCGTTGATGCTGCGGCCGATCTTTTCCCTGTCGATATCGATAAAGCAGCACGGTCTGTACGCTGAGCGCGGGTTGTTGGCCAGTTCCTCGGCAAACATAACGCCCACGCGGCCGGCGCCAACCACCGCAATATTGATTTTCGGCGTAATATTCTGCGCGCCGCGCGCATAGTGCGGCTTGTCGCTCAGGCCTGTAAAGCCCGCCGTCACCCTTCGCAGAATATCCGCAACCTTGCTGTCATTGTATTCATACAGATACTGATAGACGAATCGGATCGTCATGCAGAACAGCAGATTCAGCGCCACAATGCACAGCGCACGCACAAACGAAATCTTATAGCTTGAAGGCATCATCAGGCTCTGCGCCGCAAAATACGTAACGCCCGCAAGCAGATCCATCAGGATCATCTGCATATACGCCATCGTGCCGCCATATCGCCAGATCTGGCGATACACGCCGCCCAGGCTGCGCCAGCCGAATATGCTTGCAATCCCAAGCAGGGACTGCAGCACAACGGCCACTGTCGCCAGAGGCTCGTCTTCGCTGGGATAAATCACCAGCATCAGTATGTCCACAAACAGCAGCAGCGCCAGATCACACAGCATCAGCTTGATCTTATGATTCTGCCGGCTCTGCTCCGCCTGCCTGTTTTCCTGTAGCATGTCGTTCTTTCCCTTCCGCCTCTGTCCGTCACAAATGCGGTTCTTGATCATCAACACCGAGAAAGCCATTCGACTCCAGCATTGATCTTCCAGATATTATATATTATTTGTCACACATTTGCAACAAATAAATCCGAATTAATTAATTTTCAGTAAAATCTTTATCTGGATACATGTAGCCGTGCAGCTTCTCAATCGCGTAGGCCTCATCGATGAACAGCTTCGAGACACCATTTGCGCTGTCATAGCGATACTCGCCCTCCTCCGGGAAAGCATGCATCTGAATATCAGAAACGCCCGAGGCGAGCACTTTCGTCCCCAGAGAGATGATATCCATCAGCGACATGTTGGTGGCCACGTGATCAAAGCACGTCGTCGCCAGAGAGATCATCTGCGGAATCGAGCAATTGGCCACCTCGCTCGCCATCGCCATGAGCAGCTTGCGCTGTCTGTTCTGGCGGCCAAAGTCATTATCCAGCTTGCGGATACGCGCATAGGCCAGCGCCTGCGCGCCGCAGAGCTTCGCCTCCGTGGCATCGGCGGGCACGGGCGTGATCCGCGTATCGCCATAGTCCGCATAGGACTCCTCAACCGACGAGTTGATCGCCCACGGTTCATTCTCTTCCAGCTGGATGGTCACGCCGCCAAGGATATCGACGATGTCGCAGATGCCATAAAAGTTCACAGTCACGTAATGCTCGATATTCAGATGGTACGTCCTGTTGATCGTCTGCATCAGCAGGTTGGGGCCGCCAAACGAATGCGCCGCATTGAGTTTATTCTTGTGTCCATTATCGCCGATGGTCACCCATGTATCACGGGCAAGGGACGTGATATGGACAATGCCGGTTTTCTGGTTGATCGAGCAGATCATCATGGTGTCCGCACGGCCGGAAGCGAGGTCCTTCTCCCGGGTATCGGTACCGATCAGCAGGATATTCTTGACGTTTTCATCCAGTCCCGGATATACGCTCAGGTCGCCGTCAGCGACCGGCATGCTGTAATCAGCCAGCGCCGCACACGGCAGCGCCAGCGCCACGATGGCCAGCAGCGCCAGCGCCGCATTCATCATCTTACGAATCATCTTCTGTCCTCTCCTTCCGCTGTGCCCGAAGCTGGGCAATCAGCCTGCTTTTCCGCGGCCATTCCCCGCGGAATGTCCGGTATGCCTTTTCAAAATCGTCATAGTCCTCCGGACTGTGCGCATCCGATGCGACATAGGATACGAGCCCTTCTTTGAGCAGCTTTCTGGCTGTGCGCCGCTCAGCGCTCAGCATTCCGGCCATCAGGCCGCAGGCGTCCACCTGCATCTCGCAGCCCAGGCTGCTCATCTCCAGCGCAATGCCAAAGTCGCGCTGAATATAGCTGTAGCGCTCCGGATGAGCGATGATGGGCAGATAGCCGTTGTCCATCATCTCGCTGACAACGGCATCCCATCGCGGCATCAGATGATCGCAGCCGAATTCCAGCAGCAGGCACTTCGTCCCGCTCAGACAGAAGGCGTCCAGTTCCTGCGTGCCGCTTTCTATCAGCGCTCTGTAGTTGAATTCACAGCCCAGATTCAGCTTCAAGCCGGCTTCATGCGCAATGTTCCTGGCCACGCGCAGCGCGCGGCGGTTGCGCAGCTGATCCTCGACGCGGTAGACGTGCGGCGTAGCGACCATAAACGTAATGCCCGCGTCCGCCGCCCGCTTCATCATTGCCCGCGTCATGTCCGCATCCTTTGCGCCGTCGTCAACGCCCGGCAGGATATGCACATGCATATCAATCATCGGTCATGCTCCTTGCTCGCAGCTCAGTTTTCTTCTTCCAGATTCTCGATCCTGTTTTCAAGGCCCTTGGTGCGTTTGCGCTCAGCCTTATGATGCTCTCCATAGCGGTAATAACGGCTGTAGTAGTAGCCCCTTTCCCTGGCGCTGACAAAGTTGAACGCGAGGCCCAGCAGTCTGGCCTTAACCTGTTCGAGCTGCGCGATCACCTTGGTCAGGTCCTTGCTCTCCACGCGGCCATCGGCGACGATAATGATCGTGCCGTCGGTCTTGGCGGCCAGGGACGCCGCATCAATGAACATGCCCAGCGGGGAGGTATCGAAGATCACCAGATCGAAGTACTGCCGGCATTCGTCCAGGAATCGCTGGAAGGAATCCAGATTCGCGTTGACCGCCATACGATGGTTGCTGTCCATGAAGAACAGATTCGGCGTGTTGGTACGGGTAACCACCTCGGTCAGCTTCGCACTGCCGTGCAGATAGTCCATGATGTCCTTCTTGTTGCGCCTGCCCAGATAGCGGCCAATCATCGGGGAACGGTAGTCCATATCCGCAATCAGCACGTTCTTGCCCTGGCTGGCCATCTCGCAGGCCAGCATCAGCGCGACGGAACTCTTGCCCTCCTTAGGAGAGGTGGATGTAACCGTCAGCGTGCGCAGCGGCTCGCCCATGGCGGCAAACTCGATATTCAGCGCCAGTTTCTTGATGCTCTCCTGCGTATAATCGCTCATACAGGCAAGCAAATTGCTCTCGCGGGACTTGCGCTTCTTGAGGAAGGCGTCCATTTCCTTTTTATAGCTGATGATGTGGGAGAGCACGTTCGTCTTGAACTTGATATCGGCATCGCCATCCGAACGCACGCGGGTATTGAGGATCTCCAGCGCCACAAGCGCAAAGGCCACCAGCGCCATCGAGCCCAGCGCGGCCATGGGGATCATGGAACCGCGGCCGCCGTTGGACGGCCAGGTCGGCAGCGTCGCCTCGATCGCCACACGCACGCTGTTCTGCTGAAGCATATTGCGCACATACTCGGCAAACACCTGACCCAGCATATTGGCAGCCTGCATGCACATCTCCGGATTCGGGCCCGTCACGCTCAGGGTGATGAAGCGCGTATCCTGAACGGCGCTTACGCCGATGGACATGCCATTCGGCCAGCCCGGCCATTCAAGGCGCCGGCAGGTTTCCTGCAGAATTTCCGGCGCACGAATCAGCTCCTTATAGTCGCTGACAAAGTACGCGCTGGAAGAGAGGTCGTAGCGCGTGGTACCGGTGGAATCCACGTAGTCAAAGAGCGTATACAGCTTCACAGAAGCCGTGTATACGTCATACGTCATATTGGTCACATAGAGATTGGCCGCGATGGCCACGATGATCGGAATGATGATGAGCAGATACCATCTGCGCTTCACCGCTTTTAAAATATCGCCCAAAGACAGTCCCAGTTCTTCATCCATCGTTATTCACACTCCTTATCTTTTATTGCTGTGCGTTTGTCTGCTGGATAAGCCGCATGCTCAGGTCGTATTTCTTCTCCCAGAGCAGGTTGCTCATCTCGTCATATTCGCGTTCAATCCGGTTGACGCCGTCTGCATCGCAGGTGCCCCAGCCGTTTGCTCCATAGTATATCTGCTCAATCACGTTGCCGTTGAGATCATACTTATACGCGATCTCGCAGTAACCGTCTGTGGAGTCCACCTTCGTTTCCATGTCGGCCAGATAGCATGCCTCGGAAATCACACGGTTCATCATATCGCGCGTAAAACGCTTGGCCTGATAGCCCTTGACCGTATAGACCGGCTCGCCGTCTGCATCCTGATAGTGTTCTTCCCGCACGCGGTCATGGCCGTCGTAGACGTAAGCGATGCGCGTATAGCCATCCGCAGTCACCATAGGTTCGCCCGCGGCATCCTCGAACGTCTTGGTCTGCGGCACGGTCGTCTCTTCGCTTTCGTATGTCATGCGTGCCTGCGCGCTGCCGTTTGCTGCCGGCATCGGATCGCCCTGCGCATTCAGATAGCGCTCCAGCACCGCACGGGAGAACATATCTACCTCAATATCCTTGGCTTCGTAGCCGCCCGCACACATGACCGGGCTGCCATCCGCGAGGAAATAGGCCTCATAGATCACCGCTCCATTGGCGTCGTAATCTCTGTGGAGCACCTCATAGCCGTCCGCATTGCGCACCGGCCGTCCGAACTGGTCGTAATACCTGATCTCAATGGGCGCGCCGCGCCAGTCGCAGACATACTCCGCGCTGGAGATGCCCGATACCGACCTGGCCAGCTGACCATCCGCATCCAGATAGCGCTCCGAGGTCATGTGACCGCTTTCGTTATAGGTCACCTCACGCGCTGCGTAGCCGTAGCCGGACTTATACAGCGCGCCCTGTCCGTCGACAAATGCCTCTCGGATCAGACGGCCGTTTGCGTCATAGCTGCGCTCGACTGCCGCTGCGCCAACCTCGTTCTTGCCCGGCACGCCGTCCTGCGTGAAGTACGCGATACGGACCAGATGGCCTTCCTGATCATAGCTGTTTTGCTGAATGGCGTACATCCGTCCGTAGTCGCAGACCTCGCCCTTCTCGTTGAAGGCCCTGCGCTCGAGCATGTTGCCCCGCTCGTCGTAGGTGAACGTCTGTCTGGCATAGCCGCCGTTGCAGATAAAGAGATTGCCCCACGGATCGTAGTAGCGCTCCTCCAGCACGTTGCCGCGCTCGTCGTAGTCGGATTCCATCCTGGCAAATCGTCCGTTGCCGAAGACCGGCTGACCCTGAGCATCCAGATTGGTCAGCGACGTCCGGTTGCCCTGCTCGTCATACGTCATCCGCTGTCCATGATAACCTGCCGGAGACTTGACCGTCTGCCCGTCAAGGCCGTAATACCACAGTTCGGTCCGTCTGCCGCGGTCATCATAGGCATAGCGCACATACGCCGTTCTGCCCTCCATCACCACCGGCTGCCCTTGGGCGTCTACATATGCCTGATAGAGCACATTGCCCTGCTCGTCGTATTCATACGTGATCGCCACGTATTTATTGCGCATGAGCTTGGGCTGGTTATCCTGATCAAAATAGGACACGCGCGTCTGATTGTCGTTTGCGTCATATTCATAGCGCACGCAGGCATAGCCGTTTTGTCCGTTCATCAGGCCGAACCACGGATTGAGATACGCCTCCTGAATCAGGTTGCCCCGCTGGTCATAAGTCCGGTCAAGCACCGCATAGCCCTGGCCCGTGATCATCAGGTTTCCATTGGCGTCATAGTAACGCGTCTGCGTCGTATGGCCGAATGCGTCGTACGAATATTCAATCGCCGCATAGCCCGCTTTGATGCGCGTGGGCTGTCCGTCCGTGCCGCTGAAGGAGCGGCGGAGCAGCCTGCCCGCATCATCATACACCATATGCATCGAGGCATAGCCCAGCGACGTCCTGACCGGGCTGCCCTTCGTGTCGAAATAGGCGACCAGGTTCTGTCTGCGTCTGCTGTCGTAGCCAAAGCGCTTCACAGCGAAATCCTCGCCGCCGCGCATAAGATTGCCGTCCATATCCAGATAAGCCTGCTCGATGATCTGGCCATCTCCGGCTGCCGTCGTGCGGATGGTCCATGCGCCGTCGGTCTGCCTGCAGGGCTCGCCGAGGCGATTGAAGACCGTCACCCATTTGGTCAGGCCGTCGTCTGACCAGGCCGTTTCGATCCAGGAATAGCCGCCTGCCATATTCACCGGCAGACCATCCGCGTCGAGATAACGCTCCAGCGTCTGCCTGTTCCTGGCGTCATAGGCGAATTCACGCTGCGCAAAACCATCGGAGAGCATCACCGGCTGATGCATGCGGTCCAGATACGTGATCAGCGTGATATTGCGCGCCGCGTCGCGGCGATAGGCGATTGCGGAGAAGCCCGCCGGCATGATACCCGGCTCGTTATGCTCGTCGTAATATGCCTCCAGAGCCACGTTGCCCGCGTCGTCATAGGCATAGCTGACCGCCGCAAAGCCCATCTCGATGCATGTCATCTGGCCGCGTTCGTCCAGATAGCGCTCGTAGCTCCTTCTGCCGCGTTCGTCATAGCGGTATTCTACCGCCGCATAACCTTCCGAGATCTCCCGGAGCTGATTATCCGTATCCAGATAGCGCAGCGCAGTCAGCAGATTGCGCTCCTCATACTCGCGCTCAATAGCCGCATAACCGCCCGGGCCAATCACCGGATTGCCCATGCCGTCGCCGTAGGCCTCGCGCGTGAGATTGCCGCGCACATCGTATGCAAACGTCTTTTCGCCGTAGCTCATCGCCATCAGCTGGACGCCGCCGTCTGTGCCATAATACACCTCGCGCGCAACACGCCCATACCTGTCGTATTCGTAGCCGATGCCCGCGTAGCCGTTGGCCATCACGATCGGCTGATCCGCCGTATCCAGATAGGTAATCCGGACCGGGCGGCCGAACACGTCGTACTCCGTCGCAGCCTTGGCATAGCCGCCAAGCGCGATCACCGGCCTGCTGTCCGCATCATAGAACGTCCTGAGCGTCACATTGCCCCGCGCGTCGTATTCATAGCCGACGGCCGCATAACCGTCGCCCAGCATGTGCGGTACGCCGGACTGATTGATATACGTTTCAAGGATCATCCGGCTGTAGGTGTCGTAAACCAGATCCACGCCCACATAGCCCGAAGCACAGTTGGTCGGCATGCCGTCCAGGCCGAGATAGCGCACAGACGTCTGTCTGCCGCGCGTATCATAGCCGTAGGCGATGCCTGCGTAGCCGCCGACATGCATGGCAGGACGCGCGTCGGCGTCCAGATAATCCACCCTCGCGACATTGAGCCGCTCATCGTAGGTATAGGATACCATCGCATAACCGCTGACCACCACCGGCTTGCCGTCCACGTCAAGGAACTGCTCGGTGAGGATTTTGCCCTGTGCGTTATAGGTCCTGCGGATGCTGGCATAGCCCGCGCCAAGCGAGCATGCCGCGCCGTCTGCGTCGTAATAGCGCACCTCGGTACAGTTGCCCGCCGCGTCGTAGCTGTATTCGCACTGCGCATAGCTCAGGCGCTTGACCATCACCGGCTGATCCGCCGTATCCAGATACGTCTCGCTGATCAGCCGGCCCTGCACGCTGTAGCTGCTGCGTACGCTCGCATAGCCGTCGGCATTCAGGCACGGCAGACCGTCCAGGCCGATATAGGTGATGCGCTCCAGATGACCGCCGGGCGCATAGCGCATCTCCACGCCCGCCACGCCGGAAGCATTCAGCGACAGACTGCCGTCCTCGCCATAGTAGCGCTCGCTGATCTTTCTCCTCTGGGCGTCGTAGCCAAAGACAACCTGCGCATAGCCATCGGGCGTCAGGCAGGGCTGACCGTATGCATTCGTGTAGGACTGGCGCAGCAGATTGCCCACGCCGTCGTATTCGTAGCTCACCGACGCATAGCCCGCCTTGCTCAGGCACAGACCGCCGTAGGCGTCGAGGTATTCAACCGATACCGTTCTGCCCATGGCGTCGTATTCCGTGCGCACGCTGGCGTAACCGCCGTCGATGATGACCGCATTTCCGGCCGCGTCCAGATAGGTGCTCATCGTCAGGCGGCCAAGGCGGTCATAAACCATCCGCTTCTGCGCATAGCCCTCCGTCGTATCCACGCTGTAGCCCTGCGCATCAACATACTGCTCCAGCGTCACATTGCCGAAGCTGTCGTAGGTGTAAAGCACCGCGGCATAGCCGCTGAGCTGATAGAACGGCTGGCCGTATACGTCGACATAGCCCTTCTGCGTCAGGCGGCCCAGACGATCATAGACCGTGTTTACGCCGCCGTAGCCCGCCCGGCTCGGCGTCGGGGCACCGTTGACGTCCAGATAGCGCAGCGTGCGCTGTCTGCCCTGCGCATCGTAGGTCATCTCCACGCTGGCATAGCCCTCCGCATGGAAAGCCGCCTGTCCTTCCGCGTTCAGATAGTCTGTGCGGATGCGGTTCTGGCGCGAATCATACGTATAACGCACAGCCGCATAGCCGTCGGAAAGCTGAACCGGCACACCCGATGCGCTCATATACCGCTCGAAGGCGATCTGTCCCGCCGGGGTGTATTCCAGCTCGAGATAGGCATAGCCGTCCACACCGTTGCGCAGATTGCCCTGTGCGTCCAGATAACGCGTGGAGGTCTTTCTGCCAAGATGGTCATAGGTGTATTCCAGCTGCGCAAAGCCGCCCGTGCCCACCATAGGCTCTCCGTCTGCATTCAGATACGTTTCGCGGATCAGACGATCCAGTGAATCATAGGTGCTCACCACAGCCGCGTAGCCGTTTGCCGAGAGCATCGGCAGGCCGTCCGCGCCGACGTATGTGATGCCCAGCAGATTGCCGCGCTGATCATACGCCATGTTCGCGCCGGCCACGCCCATCGCAGAAATCGTCAGGCTTCCATCCGCATCATAATAGCGCTCCGCGATCAGGCGGTCCCGCTCATCGTAGGCATACGCCGCGGACGCATAGCCCGCCGGCGTCAGGCAGGGCCGATCGTATTCATCGTAATACCACACCTGCGTGCAGTTTCCGTCGTCATCATAGGCGCGGCTGACGGATGCATAGCCGTCCGTCGTCACTCGCGGCGCGCCGTCCGGCCCGAAGTAGCGCTCCTGCGTGCAGTTGTCATCCTCATCGTAGCTGTAGGCAGCCTGCGCATAGCCCGCTGCCGACTCGATCAGGCCGCCGTCCGCGCCATAGAAGCTCTGCTGCGTCAGACGGTCTTCCTCATCATACGCCATACAGACCTTCGCATAGCCCTGCATGCCTTCCACCAGATTGCCATAGCCGTCGTCATAGGCCGTTTCAATCAGGCGGTCGTCCTTATCGTACGCACGGCTCACCGCGCTGTATCCGTCTGCGCCCGGCGTCGGATTGCCCTGCGCATCCAGATAGATCGCATAGACAGGGCGGTCGTCCTCGTCATAGCGCATGCGCATCTGCGCGTAACCCATACGGTTCATCACAGCGCCGCCCTGCTCATCCAGATACTGCTCCAGCGTGACGTTGCCTTTTTCGTCGCGCTCAAAGCGGCGCATTGCATAGCCGTCCGCACTTACGACGCTCTGACCGCTGCTGTCCAGATAGCGCTCCTCGAGAAGCTCGCCGTGCGCATTGTAGCTGTAGGCAGCGGCCTCGTAGCCGCCCTTGGTCATCGCGGGCTGCTGATTCTCGTCATACCAGGCAATGCCGGTGACGTAGCCCATCGCGTCGTAGGTATACCGCTCCAGCGCATAGCCCTCTCTGCCGCAGACCGGATTGCCGCTAAGATCCAGCAGCATGGCGCTTGCCTTCAGGCCCACGTCATTGTACGTATATGCAGTCGCCGCGCCGCCTTTCTTGCCGACGACCGCCTGGCCTGCCTCGTCATAATAGCGCTCGGTAAGCACATTGCCGCGCACATCGTTTTCAAAGCTGCGGCTGGCGTAGCCGTCCGCATTGCGGACAGGGCTTCCATCCCTGCCGAAATACGATTCGCGCACAACCAGACTCTGGGCATCGTACTCGTAAGCAATCTCGCTGTAGCCCTCCCTGAGCACAGCGCTTTCGCCCTGCGCATCCAGATAGCGCTTGCGCGTCACATTGCCCATCGCATCGTAATCGCGCTCCATCGAGGCAAAGCCGCCTTCGATCTCAACCGGATTGCCCTGCACATCCAGATAGCTTTCGCGCAGAACACGACCGCCTATGCCGTTGACGCGCACGATCACGGCATAGCCGTCCTCGCACGCGGTCGTCTCGCCGTTGGTTCCCAGATAGGTCATACGGCAGACCTCGCCATAGTCGTCATACTCGTAGGCGACGCCGGCATATCCGTCTTCGCCAAGCACGGGATTGTCCTGCGCATCCAGGAAGCTGTCCGTCAGCTTTTTGCCGGTGCGCTCGTCATAGGTATAGGCCACAGCCGAATAGCCATGGGCGGTCACCGTGATCTGGCCGTCCTCGCCCAGATAGGTATCGCGCAGCTTGTTTCCCGTGCGCTCGTCATACTCGGAGCGAACGGCCGCATAATCCTCTTCATCCAGCGCGGCCAGCTGATCCTGCGCATCCAGATATTCGACCAGCGTCACCCTGCGGCGATTGTCGTAGGCATAGCGGATCGCACTGTAGCCTTCATCCAGCTCAAACGGCGCGCCGTTTTCGTCCAGATAATTCGTGCGGATCAGCCGGCGGAATCCGTCGTATTCATGGGTGACGGATGTATATCCCTCGTCCGTCTTCGCCGGATTTCCGTTTCTGTCCAGATTCACGCTGGAGAGCACATTGCCGTATACGTCGTACGTCCGTCTCTCGCCGGCGTTGCCGCGGCCGATCTCCAGCACATTGCCGTATACGTCGTAATACGTACTTTCAAGCATGTTGCCGCGCTGATCATACGCATACGCGGCCGAGGCATAGCCGCCGCTGCCCAGCACCGGATTGCCGTTAAGATCGTAGTACGCCTCGGAGAGCGTTTTGCCCTGCAGGTTTTCGTGGATCACGCGGGAAGCATAGCCCGCCGACGACATCACGGGATTGCCGTCCATATCGCAGTACGTCATCGTGATGGTTTCGCCGAGGACGTCATGCTCGTAATCATAGCGGATCTGCGCATAGCCCTCCGGCAGCGTCATACGCTCGCCGTCCGCATTGCAATACCACTCGCGGCTCACCTTGCGCATGGCGTTGTATTCCTTCTCGACATACGCCTTACCGCCGCCGCCCACGATCAGCGTGCCGTCGATATCATAGCTCTGCGTGCTTACCGTATCGCCGAAAGACGTGTTGGTCCTCACGGTTTTATGCACGCCGTCATTGTTGCGCACAGGATTGCCGTCCGCATCGTAATACGCCTCGCCGGCGCTGAAGCCGTAGGCGTCGTAGCTGACGCGCTTCTCCTGATAGCCCTGCGAACTCTGGATGCCGTTGCCGTCGTTGTCAAAGTACTTTTCGCCAATCACTTTGTTCTCGGCGGAATAGTCGATGGTCTTGTATCCGTAGCCCTTGTCGGTGATCATCGCCTCGCCGTTCTCATCAAGATAATCCTCGCGGATCACATTGTCCAGCTCGTCGTATTCGTAGCTGATCTGCGCACAGCCCTGATCGATGGCATATACCGCATGGCCCTGGGGATCCTTGAATTCCTTGAGCTTGAGGTAGCGCTTGTACTTCTTAGGCACAAGCTCGTAGGTATATTCGATGCGGCTGTATCCGTTGTTGGCGATGACCTCCTCGCCGTTTTCGTCGAAATACGTCTCGCGGACAAGATAGGTCTTATTTTCGTAGATGTATTCCACCGACGCATAGCCCAGATCCGGCATCATCATCGGCTTGTTGTCCGTGTCATAGTAGCGCTCGTAACCCTGCTCGCCATGCATGGTATACTCGGTCTTGTAGCGCCAGAAGCCATCGGCGCCGGCCACAGGATCGCCGTTCATGTCGTAATAGCGCGTCTCGATCATGCGGTCCTTGCCGTCATATTCATACTCCACGCGCGCATAGCCTCCGGCGCAGTTCACGCGCTGCTCGCTTGCGTCGTAGTATTCCTCGGTCAGCGGCGGCGCGTCCCGTCGGAGGTCCGCTTTGTCATAGGTCATAACCTTGCGGGCATAGCCGCCAGTCGTATTGAGCAGACCGTCGTTCTCGTCAAACCAGGCCTCCTCAAGGAAGCGATCCATGTTGTCCGTCTTGACTTCGTAGCGCGCATAGCCCGCGCTCTCGACAAACACCGGCCTGCCCTCGGTATCGTAGTAGACCTCTTTGGACAGCTTTTTGCGCTTGTATTCGCGCTCCACATACGCCCAGCCCTCTTCGCACAGGGCGTAGTTGCCGTTCTCATCGAAGTACTCCACCTTGGTGGTATAGCCGGTTTCCGTGTCGATGGTATTGATCATCTCGGCCCAGTAGCCGCGCTGACGACAGAGATTGCCCTCGGTATCGTAGTAGCTGATGGACTTGAGATGACTGCCCTGATAGGTGCGCTTCTGCTCGGCATAGCCGTTTTCGCACATCACCAGATTGCCGTTCAGATCCTTATAGCGCTCCTCCAGAAACCAGCCCAGACCCGACCACTTGTACTCGATGGTCGAATAGCCATAGGCCGTGTTGACATGCTTGCCGTTCACATCGAAAAACTTGGTGCGTATTTTTGCCGGCAGGCGGCTGTACTCATGCTCCGCATAGCAATAGAGCATGTCATCCGCCATGACAGGATTGCCCGCCCGGTCGACAAACGTCTCCTTCGTGGGCAGGCCGTGGCGATTCTTTACGCGCTCGACAGCCAGACTGGTGGACGTTTCTGCCGTGGTGGACGCAGGCGAAACCGCCAGCGCAATGCCCAGCAGCACCGGCGCGCTCATGCCGGCAAGGCGCCTGAGAAAACAGGCCTTCATCAGGTTCCGAAGATCCATGATTCTACTCCTCAATCCATGTGTATGGTCTATATATAAACAGTATCCCTAGTATCCCATATTACGGTTTAAATATTATAACACAGCGTCAGGCAATATTCAACCGAATGCGCTTGTTTTTGACATACGGCTCCCGTTCTGTCCGCATTCCTTTATATACATATTGGTTTCACGCCGTATACATGCCTGTGGTCTGCGCGAAACAAAGAATCCCCGGATTCCCTCTCTTTGGAAATCCGGGGCTGCATAGACTTGCGGTATTAAAAGTCGATCGCCATCTGGGCGGCTTCCTGCTCGTCCAGTTCGGTGATGGCCGTATCCATCACGCGATAAACGCGCTGACACATATTCAAAACGCTGGGGCGATGCGTGGTGACGATACAGGTCTTGTTGGGACGCTGCTTAATGATATTGCGCAGCACCTGCCGCTCCGTCTTCACGTCCAACGCGGAGGTCGCCTCATCCAGCAGGAGCACCGGCGCGTCGCGCAGCACCGCGCGTGCGATCGCCACGCGCTGATTCTGGCCCTCGGACAGGCCGCGTCCGCGCTCGCCGAGCTTGTAATCGATGGTATCGGGCATTTTCTCCACGAAATCCCACGCGCATGCAATCTTAAGCGCCTCAATGATCTCCTCGTCCGTCGCTTCAGGCTTGACCATGCGCATATTCTCAGCGATCGATCCGGAGAGTATCGTGTTGCCCTGAGGCACATAGGCGAACAGATGGCGCGTATCGGCATTGAGCGGCAGCTCGGTGCCGTTTGCCGCACGGATGACGGCGTCGCCGCCCTTGGGCTGCACAAGACCGAGGATCAGGCGGATCAGCGTCGTCTTGCCCTCGCCCGAGGGACCGACCAGCGCAACGATCTCGCCGGGCTTTGCGATCATATCCGAGCGCCGGATCACGCGCTTGCCGCGGACATAGCCAAAGCTCAGGTCGCGCATCTCGATGGTGAAGCCGTCGGCGGCATACTGATCCAGCTCGCCGGACTGCGGAACATGCTTCTCGCGCGGCAGATCGACCAGCTCGCGGATGCGGTGCGCGGAGATCGAGCTGTTGAGAAAACCGGGGATAATGCCCACGAGGCTGGAGAAGGCGCCGGCCAGCTTGCTACGCTGCTGCATAAAGAGCGTCATGGTGCCGTAGGTGATATCCCGCGTCCACAACCGCCAGAGGCAGTAGCCAAAGACAATGCCCTGCGTGATCGTGCCGAAGATCGAGCCGATGATACCGGTCTTGATGCCGAACATATTCATTTCCAGCGCAAAGGCGTTGCTCTTGCGCTGCCACCAGCGCAGCTTATCGCTGTAATACTTGGTGATGCCGAAGGACTTGATCGTATCGAAATTATAGAACGTCTCCACCTGGAAACTCATGATTTCGCTGCCCATTTCCTGCGCGCGCTTGGCGTAGGCGCGGCGCTTCTTCATCAGGATCGCCGACATTGCAAAGCCGAACGGCGCGCCGATAAACGCCAGCACCGCCATGAACCAGTCATAGCGCAGAATCACGATGAACGTGGCAATAAAGTTATAGACGATGATGATGATCGACGGAATCCAGCTGATCGCATTGCCCGACACCGTGCCGATGTCGCTTCTGAAGCGGTTGAGCAGGTCGCCGTTGGAATACTTGCTCAATTCGTACCAATCCGCGTCAATGATCCGGTCGAAAATATCCGACTGGATATCGTTGCTGATCTTCTGGCTGAGCTTGAGATTAAACCGGCCAAGCCAGTTGCCCAGCGTCAGGCTGAGCACGGTGCTTGTCAGCGAGACGGTGATCAGCACCCAGAGCTTATCGGTCTGATAGCCGGTGATCACGTCGAGCATGAACTTGCTCATGAGGCTGGAGATGATGCCCAGCGTCGTGGAAATAAGGCCCATGATCGTGTAGAACACAATGGCCCAGCGATGGCGTTTGCTGTAGGTAAAGATCCATTTCCAGTCGTCGATGATCTCCGTAAGCGAGCCGTCCATCCATTTTTTGACAAGGATTTCCAGCGACTCAAATACGATTTTTGTGTTGACCTTCTCTTCGGTATTTTGATTATCTCTGCGATATTCGCTCATGAACGATTCTTCCCCATTTCGCGCCTTGCCGATGATCGGTTATGCCTCTTCGTCTACAGCATAACCGACATACGCCGCCGTGTCAAGGAATCCATTCACATCTTTGCGGGCGGTTTCCTCATCAATTTCATAGCGGTCAAACAGGCTCTGCGCCAGCTCCTCGCGGCTTTTTGCCCGCTCCATCTGCTCCCAGATGAATGCCGCCGGGCCGTTGAGATGAATGATGCCGTTGAATGCTGCGGCAAAGCTGCCCGTGGGGATGAGCACCGTCTCGCCAGCGATCCTGCGCAGGATCAATTCGGGGTTTTTCCTGATTTTCATTGAGCTTCCTCCATTGTCTTCCTTGCAGCGGGACGAACCGTTTTCGCCAGATTTCTTGCATATGCCTCCGCCGCATCGCACATGATCTGCGGCGCCCGCTCAAATGTGCCGTTCTCATGCAAGCCAATCGCGCCGCAATTCGGGCAGAACATCCGCAGGCTGCATGTCCGGCACATGGCGGGCACGCGGATTGTCTGCCCATATTCCTTCACCTTTTCCCATGCGCCGGCGAAACCGAGCTCGCGCACATCCGCCTGCGGCCGTGTCATATTCACACAGGCATTCATTTTTCCATCCCAGCACAGCCATGCCGAGCTTTTTGCCGCGCGGCAGTGCAGCGGCGCCATGCCGGGCGTTTTTCTGGATTCATCGAAATGCGCCAAAGCTTGATGGCACAGAATCGACCGCGCGATCATTCCCTGTTTACCATAGCGGTGCTCGTCCCATTTTTCCATGGCGGCTGCGATTCTTTCCGCATCCAGCCGGTAATCCTGCCGTGTCTGGCCTGTTTTTCGAATCGGTTCAAAGAGATAGGGGGTCATGCCTGCAGTCAGTCCGTATTCCCCGCAAATGGCCAGCATTTCATCCAGATAGGGAAAACTGATCGTATTGGGTACGATGTTGATTTTGACCGGAATATCGCGCGCCTTCATCAGCTCAATCGCGCGGAGCGTCTTATCAAAGGCTTTACCGCTGCCGCAAAGCTGCTGATAGATCTCGCGATTGGGACCATAGAGCGACACGTTCATGCGGCGGGGCATATTCGCCGCAAGGAAATCGGCCATGTCATCGTCGATCAGGGTCGCGTTTGTGTTCATGGTAAGCACCATGCCCAGCCCCTTGAGCCCGGCATAGATCTTTCTGAATTCCGGATGCAGCATCGGCTCGCCGCCGGTGAGCTGGATCACAAGAACGCCCATTTCAGCCGCCTGATGACCAAAGTCCAGCCATGTGTGTGCATCCAGAACCGGCAGCCCCGGTTCGCATTCCTTCACATAGCATATTCTGCACGCCAGATTGCAATACGGCGTAATCTCAAAGCCGCAGTAAATCGGAACTCCTTTTCGAGCAGCCATGTCAAAGAGCCTGCTTTCCACCTGCGTAAATACGGCGCTTTCTTCCATCTTAATCCCTTTCTCAATATTCCTGAGCATCTCATCTTGCATAAAAAAGCGGCCAGTGGCCCGAACAACTTAACAATATGAAGTCATTCTGTGCTCGCGGCACGGTGTTTCGCGCAATTTCACCTGACATAAAACAACAGATGCATTTTTCCGGCAAAATGCATCTGTTTCTATATCGAATTAAGAATTATCAATCACCCTGGTACTGAAGTCTACGAACGTAGCGCCCAGTCCCTGATCTTCATTCCGGGCGGGATTGTCCGGAAGCCATCCGCCATTTCCCCAGTTGACCTGCAGCTTTTGATCCCCTGTGGTATCTTTATACAGAACGAAAATGTTCTGATCCTTATAGCGAGTATCGGAAGACCACTGTGCAGAATACTCCAGCAGGTAATGCTCGCCCTTTTCCGCGCAGTCGGGGCAGTCGCACACCCAATAATACTGGGTCTGGCCAACATGGCCCGTCGCCTGACTGACCATCGTCTCCGCTTTTCCCTGATTGAATGTATGGGAGAGATCCCAGCCGGCACTGAGCAGCGTCTGCTTATTATCCCCCCAGGACGGCCCCAGAACCGGGCTGAACCAGCTGCCGTTTTCCGAGGTGGAGATATCCGTCGTCAACACCGGAACCCCGCTTGTACAAACGCTGCAGTATGCATTCGTCTGATACAGCTCCGCACGCACCATCGGCTTTTCATACGCCATCTTCATATTGGTCACTCCTTCAACAAAGAGATATCATCGCACTCAAATCAGGAACGCATATAAGCGTTCCTGAAACGCACCTCAAGTACAGCAATCGTTATCCTCTGTTTCAGCGGAATCAGGCAATATATACGCTTGATGATCAATATTGAAATGATGCGGGCATCAAACCGACAGGCGGGCATCTGTACACGGCAATCCGTCAATTTCCTGCTTTGTCAGTCATCCTCCCGGATCATCCGCTCCAGCGTCTCGACGGCCTCCTCCGAGATCGTGCAGCTGAGATGATACACAGGCACGCACGTCACCAGATTCTCAATCAGGTCCATCGCGCGTTTCTGGGCGTCCTTGTTCCAGAAATTGATCGTGATCTGGCTGTAAATCTGCGAGAATGCCTGAAAAGGCGACAGCCTGACGATGGTATTCTCCTTGCCCTGGCTGAGCATGACAATCGCGCGAATCGGCATGCCCTCGTTGTGGCAGACCTGCGAGGAGCCGCACACCGGCCAGCCGTTCGCCGTCCATTTTTCGCCGTCGCAGATGAGGAGGGATTTGTCGCCATTGACCACACGCGTGCCGCGATAGCGCTGCCAGAGCGTTGCCTGCGTGGTCTTGCCCGTTTCACTGGGTGCAGAAAAGAGCACCGCAGTATCTTTATATGCCATATATGCGCAATGCAGAACCAGATGATCGCGCTGCAGCATGTGCCGCTCCATCGCAAAGAGGGCCAAATACACAGGGTCCACCCTGAGCAGCGGCAGGATCCCCGGCGCAAGATGGATTCTTGCGCGGCTTTCATCCTCTTCCCAATAGCAGGCATAGAATCCGGGCTGCCCCTTCATCCCGATATAACGGCGCTCAAGCCCGTTTTCATCAAAGACAAACAGATCTTCCCTGCGCGTGACCGGCATGCCCTGCGGCTGCGGAAATCCCGTACACAGCGCAATCTCATAGGTATACGTCGGCTCGGCGTCCGGCTGCTCAAAAAGCATAAAATTCTCCGGCGGCGTCACCTCATCCGGGCTGATCAGGCGAAAGCAGAACGTTCCGATTTGGAAAATGCTGTCCATTGATATATCCATCTCTTTCTGTATGTCGCTTGTCATGATTTATTCAGGGTAACATGTTTTTCTCCGCCCGTCAAGCTTATGGAAATCGCCGCATTCTTTTCCTCAATTTTACATGGAATTCACGCCCATTGTGCCCGATTCATGATACAATAACAGACAACAAACGCTAAGGAGATTCCTTCCATGAAACTCAACTACAAGCGCACGTTCCTCGTCGGTCTGGCGTTCCTGTCCATCAGCGCCTTCTGGCAAATGTATGACAGCATCATTCCGCTGATCATGCAGAATACATTCCATCTCAACGAGTCGCTCATCGGCGGCATTATGGCGCTGGACAATGTGCTCGCCGTATTCCTGCTGCCCATCATCGGCACGCTCTCTGACAAGGTCGATACCCCGCTGGGCAAGCGCACACCCTTTATCCTCGGCGGCACAGCAGCCGCTGTCGCCTGCATGATGCTCCTGCCCCATGCGGATGCGACTAAGAATCTTCCGCTGTTCGTCATCGCGCTGGGGCTGACGCTTTTGTCTATGGCAATGTATCGCTCCCCGGCGGTCGCGCTGATGCCGGATCTGACGCCCAAGCCGCTGCGCTCGAGCGCCAACGCGGTCATCAATCTCATGGGCGCAGTCGGCGGCGTATGCGCGCTGGCGCTGATCCGCTTTGCCGTGCCGGCGGGCGAGCACCCGAGCTACGCCAGCGTATTCACCGGCGTGGCGGCCATGATGATCGGCGCCGTCGTAATTCTGCTGCTCACTGTCCGCGAGCGCCCGCTCGCCGCGCAGATCGCGCGCAACTATCCGGATGAGCCCGGACAGGAAGCCTCCGCGCCGGACGGTAAAAGCGCCCCGCTGCCCAAAGACGTCATGCGCAGCCTGCGGCTGATCCTCGTATCGATTTTCCTGTGGTTCACCGCGTATAATGCCGTGACCACCGCGTTCTCCCGCTATGCGATCACCGTCTGGAAGATGGAGGGCGGCGGCTTCGCCAGCTGCCTGATGGTCGCAACCGTCTCTGCGATCCTCAGCTATATCCCCATCGGCGCGCTCGCTTCGCGCATCGGCCGCAAGAAAACGATCCTCATGGGCCTTTGCATGATGCTCATCAGCTACAGCGCCGTCTTCTTCTATCCGACATACAACGTCACGGCGAATTTCTTCTTTGCGCTCATCGGCTGCGGCTGGGCCGCCGTGGGCGTGAACAGCCTGCCGATGGTTGTAGAGATGAGCAAAGGAAGCGAGATCGGCAAATACACCGGCCTTTACTACACCTTCTCCATGACGGCGCAGATCTTCACGCCGGTCGTCTCCGGCCTGCTGCTGCAGTATATTTCCTACAACACGCTCTTCCCCTACGCGATCTTCTTCACCTCCTGCGCGATCATCACCATGAGCCAGGTTCGCCATGGCGACGCCAAGCCCATGCCCAAGAAGCGCGCGCTGGAGAATTTCGACATCGACGACTGAGCAGGCAGTGCTCCGCCAAGCAACACAGAAAAGAGGCTATTTCATGATGATTATTTTGATTTTTGTGACCATTCTGGCAATCGCGTATCTCTTCCTCATCGCTCCGCGCATGACGGACAAGCCCGACGCCGCAGCACTGATGGGCGTGTACTATGCCCACCGCGGCCTGCACGACAATAAGTCCGACGCGCCGGAAAACTCCATGGCTGCAATCAGGAAGGCCGTCGAGCAGGGCTACGGTATCGAATTTGATGTGCAGCTCACGCGCGACCGCATCCCTGTCGTCTTCCACGATGAGAGCCTCAGGCGCGTATGCGGCACGGAAGGCAACGTGCGCGACTACACCTACGAAGAGCTGCAGCAGTTTCCGCTGCTTCATTCTCAGGAGCGCATTCCGCTGCTGAGCGACGTGCTTGCCGCCGTGGACGGCAAGGTGCCGCTGATCATCGAGATCAAGATTCACGAGCAGGCTGCCGAGGTCTGCGCCCGCGCAGAGGAGCTGATCTCCGCTTACAAGGGGCCTTACTGCATCGAGTCGTTCGATCCGCGCGCGGTCGCGTGGTACAAAAAGAACCGTCCGCAGGTCATCCGCGGCCAGCTCTCCGCCAATTTCAACAAGCCCGAACGTCATGAGCCATTTATGGAGATGCTGGTGCATTATCTGCTGACCAACGTGATCGCGCGGCCAGATTTCATCGCTTATGATCACCATCACAAGAAGAATGCTTCCCGCGTGCTGTGCAGGAAGCTGTTTGGTGCGCTGAGCGTGGCCTGGACGCTGAAGAGCCAGCAGGAGCTGGATGCTGCCAAGGATGATTTCGACCTGTTCATCTTCGAGCAGTTCATCCCCGGGGAATGATCGGCAATGGGGAGACAAAGGTGATTAAGGCTTAAAGCCGCCGCGAAGCGAAGAAGGGGGCAAGGGGCGAAGTCCCTTGGCAGGTTTGGGCGGCAGCCCAACGTTCCCATGCGCGAAGCGCAAGATAAACGGGAATCAAACAGGAGCCGATAGGCGACGCTTTTGATTCTGATACACTTCGATAGAATGTCTGCACGAATGATCCGGCTGCGGCCGGGGACCTCATCCGTCAGTCCTTCGGACTGCCACCTTCCCCAAAGGGAAAGGCAGATCTTGTTGGAATGCTTCTTTCAAATCAAAGATTGTATTACCCGCGGAGTAAGGAGACCTTCCCCTATGGGGAAGGTGGCGCAGCGTCAGCCGTGACGGATGAGGTCCCGCCCGCAGGCGGCGATCACATTCTTGGTTAACTGAATATCCACAATGTTCAGCAGGCAAAAAGCTGTCTCTTACGAGACAGCTTTTCTCATTTCTCTCCTTATTTCCCTATCAGCTTCGCCGCATCCGGGAAAACCTCCAGGCTCCTTTCCAGAATTCCATGCATATGCGCGATCGCCATCCCATAATTGATCACCGGCACATCGGCTGCTTTCGCCTTTCCCAGCCGCGCTTTCATCATCTGCTCGGTCAGCGTGCAACCGCCGCAATGCACCACCAGCGCATACTCACCAAGATCCTGCGGAAATTCGCCGCCGGAGCAAAACGCATATTCCAGTTTCTTGCCCGTGTGCGCCTCAATCCAGCGCGGCATCTTCACCGTGCCGATATCGTTGCACTGCCTGTGATGCGTGCATCCCTCTGCGATGAGCACCCTGTCTCCATCCTCAAGCCTGTCCAGCGCTGCCGCGCCGCGAAGCAGCATCGGCAGACTGCCCTTGTATCTGGCAAAGAGAATCGAAAACGACGTCAGCATGATATCCTTGGGCACATCCTTTGAGACGCGCCCGAATGCCTGTGAATCCGTGATCACCAGCTTCGGCTTCACCGACAGCATCGCCAGCGTCTGCCGTACCTCCGTATCCTGACAAACCATGGCCATCATGTGATGATCCAGCAGTTCGCGGATCGTCTGCTGCTGCGGCAGAATCAGCCGTCCCTTGGGCGCAGATTCATCCACCGGCACAACCAGCAGCGCCAGATCGCCCGGCTTCAGCAGATCCGCAACGATCTTCTTCTCTGTCTTTGCGCCCGCAAATCGGCCCAGACGTTCCTTGAGCTGATCAATCCCCTCGCCCGTCGCCGCGCTGACGAGAATTTCGTCCATTCCGGCTTCCGATCTTGTTTCGAGCAGATCGCACTTGTTGAGGCACACAACATGCGCAATCTTCTTTTCCTGTATCAGTGCGAGAAGCGCCCGATCCTCTTCCCTCATGCCGACTGCCGCATCTACGGCCAGTACGGCGATGTTCACCTGATCGAGCATCTCTTTCGCACGGGAGACGCGCATCCCGCCCAGCGCACCTTCGTCATCCATGCCCGGCGTATCGATGATCACCACAGGACCCAGCGGCAGAAGCTCCATCGCCTTTTTCACGGGGTCCGTCGTCGTGCCCTTCACACTGCTCACCAGCGAGACCGCCTGCCCGGTCACAGCATTGACAAGGCTGGATTTGCCTGCATTGCGCATGCCAAAAAAGCCGATATGCAGCCGCTCGGCGGAAGGTGTTTGACTCAAGCTCATAAGCAGTTCCTCTCTCAGAATCGGAAGTCCCGGCGGTTGGAATTGAGAATGGCCGCAATGTTTTCCCTGGCGATCATGCGCACCTTCTCCTTCGGGATGCGCGCAAGCTCGCGCTCAATGAGCGCAAAGCCGATCTTCCGGGTCTCCTCGCTCGCATAGTCCGTCAGGAATTCCGTCAGCGTCATCAGCGCATTGGGATGGCAGCAATTGAGAATCTGTCCGCTCTTGCACAGGCTCATAAACCGATCTCCCGTGCGTCCCTCGCGATAGCACGCCGTACAGAAGGACGGAATATGGTCGTTTTCCATCAGCCAGCGCACCACCTCGTCCAGCGTACGCTGATCCGAGACGTCGAACTGCTCGGTGTCATGCGGACGATCCTCCTCGGCATAGCCGCCCACGCTTGTGCGCGACGCGCCGGAAACCTGCGATACACCGCGGCGCAGCAGCTTGCTGCGCACCGCCTCGCTCTCGCGTGTGGAGAGGATGATGCCGGTATACGGCACGGCCAGGCGGATGCAGGCCGTGATCTTTTCAAAGATTTCATCAGAGATGCCGTTGTCAAACTGATCCGGATCGATATCCGCCGCACGCTTGAGGCGCGGCACGCTGATGGTATGCGGGCCGACGCCGTGCACAGCCTCCAGATGCTCGGCATGCATGATCAAACCGGCAAACTCGTACTTATACAGCTCCAGACCAAAGAGAACGCCAAGGCCCACGTCGTCGATGCCGCCCTCCATCGCGCGGTCCATCGCCTCCGTGTGATAGCAATAATCGTGCTTGGGGCCGGTAGGATGCAGCTGCTCATAGCTCTCCTTGTGATACGTCTCCTGGAAAAGGATATACGTGCCGATGCCCGCCTCCTTGAGCCTGCGGTAATTCTCCACCGTTGTCGCGGCGATATTCACATTCACGCGGCGGATCGCGCCGTTCTTGTGGTTGACGGAATAAATCGTCCTGATGCACTCGAGAATGTACTCGATCGGGTTGTTCTTGGGGTCCTCGCCCGCCTCGATCGCCAGACGCTTGTGGCCCATATCCTGCAGAGCGATGACCTCTTTCCTGACCTCCTCCTGCGTGAGCTTTCGGCGCGGTATCGTCTGATTTTTGAGGTGATACGGGCAGTAGACGCAGCCGTTGACGCAGTAATTGGACAGATACAGCGGGGCGAACATCACGATGCGGTTTCCGTAGAATGCCTGCTTGATCTCCTCGGCAATTTCGTAGATCCGTTCAATCTTCTCCGGGAGCTCACAGGCGAGCAGCACGCTGGCCTCCCTGTGCGTCAAGCCTGCGCAGACGCAGCCATTTTCCGTCTTCTTGGGACGCGCCTTTTCCAATATCGCGTCGATGAGCTCAATATTGTTCTTGTTTTCCTCGGCATACGCCAGCGTCTGACGGATCTCGCCGTCATGAATGAATTCCTCGGCATGCAGCGATTTGGGGTTGTAGTTTGCCATGTTGTGTCTTCCTTTCTTCGGGTCAGAGGTTCTTCCCCTTCAGATCGTATTTGGATGTTATTCTTGATAATCTCCTCTGTCGGTCACTACTTCGTAACCGATGGAGATCATTCTCTGTTTCAGGCTCTCCACGCTCTGCGCAGATTCATCGCCGTCGGAAAGCTTATTGTCATAAAGCGCATACTTGTTTCGCACGGCATGCGGCGAAAGATTCGGCATCACGACGTTCGCGCCGGCGCGAATGCCCTTCTCGCGGCCATGGGGATCGAGCGTGCCCAGCGCCGTCGTCGCCGGCAGCAGCGCCGCCGGATGAATCAGCCGGATGATCGACAGCAGCGCACACGTCATCTCCACGCTTCCAGCCCGTTCTCGCGCAAAGCATGTCGCCGCATGCGGAATAAACGGCCCGATGCCCACCATCTCCGGGCGGAATTCCTCGATGAATTTGAGATCCATCGCTAAATCCTGCACGCGCTGATACGGCGAACCGACCATGAATCCGCAGCCGACCTGATAACCCAATTCTTTGAGATCGCGCAGGCAGCGCATGCGGTGATCAAAGGACATTTCCCGGGGATGCAGCCTGGCATAGTGCGCAGGATTGGCCGTTTCATGGCGCAGCAGATACCTGTCCGCCCCCGCACCGCGCAGCGCCGCATAGCTCTCCCGGCTGCGCTCACCCAGCGACAGCGTCACCGCGCAGTCCGGATGATTCTGTTTGATCGCACGCACGATATCCTGCAGCACGTCGTCGGTAAAATATCCGTCCTCGCCGCCCTGCAGCACAAACGTGCGAAAGCCCAATGCATATCCCTCTTCGCAGGCAGAAAGAATCTCTGCCTTGCTCAGGCGATAGCGGTCGCACGATGCATTGCTCCTGCGGATGCCGCAGTACAGACAGTCGTTTTTGCAGATATTGCTGATCTCAATCAAGCCGCGGATATACACGCGATTCCCGTAGATCTTCCGTCTCGCCGCGTCTGCCCGGGCCGCCAGCAGCTGCGCCGTATCCGGCGTTATGCCTTCGAGCAGGCGCGCGTATTCCGCAAGAGCAAGCGTGTGGTTTTCACACAGCCGATCGATCAGACTTCTGACTTCGTCATTCATGGGTGATCACGCTCGAGTACGACGTTTTCACGCTCACGCCCGCCATCCGGCCGATCTTACCGGAGAGCGCGGCGATGGTATCCTGCGGCGCATCCATCGCCACCGAGATGATGCTGATTTTCTTCTTTCTGTAGGGAATCCCCATGCGTCCGATGATAACCTCGCCGTATTCGTGCAGCAGCGCATTCACCTGCTCCACCGCATCCGTATTCTCGATGATGATGCTCATCACAGCCACTCTCGTTTCCATATCGCGCCTCCTTTTATCTCGCTGTCTCTATACAAAAACGCCGCTGCCCAAAAAGGCGCGGCGCAAACAGCAGCCTCATCGGCTGCATATTCCTATTTGCTTCGCACCTTTCACTCAGAAGCGCATCTTTGTGTCAGGTCAGGTTTATTATAGCATAAAGAGGAAAAAAATCAAGAAAAAGGGGTTGACATCCATTCTCTCATCCGTTATAATAAAGCCAGAAGTTAGGTATATCTAACTTACATAAATCAGCCGTGACGCAGCTGATCAAGGTTCCTCTCCTTTATATTTCCATCCTCCCTATAACGAAAAGTCCCCTGAAGCAGCGAATGACGCAGCGCTGCTTCAGGGGTTTTTCTTATGATCATGATTTACAGATCATTCGCGCAGTAGCGCACAAGCACCCGCTTGTAAAAATCGACCGCCGGCACGAGCGCCGCAGCATGCAGATTCTCATTGACGCTGTGAATGCTGCCGTACTGCTGATTATTGATTTCAATCGGCGCAAACCGCAGGCAATGCTCGCACACGTCGCCGTAATACTTGGCGTCCGTGCCGCCCGTCATGACGTAGGGAACCACGCCGTAGCCCGGATAGATCTCTGCCGTCACCTTCTCCAGCAGACCAAAGGGCTTTGCCGTGTAATCCACAATCGGGCAGGGCTGCTCCTGGGTGATCACTTCCATCTCGACGCCATGCTTCTTCGCGCGGCGCGCAAGCAGCTCGAGGCACTCCTCGTTGGCCTGATGATGGATGAAGCGCAGATTCGCCGTCACGCTGGCTGCCGTCGGCAGGACGTTGAGTCCCTCCGATCCCTTTGCCGTGGTGAAGGCGCAGGTCGTCTGCATCATCGCCGCAGCAGCCGGGCTGATCATCGGCATGGCCTTTTTCAGCAGCGGCCCAAACAGCCACAGATTGCCAAACACCAGCTTGAGCGCAAAGGACGAGTTGGGCGCAAGGCGCGTGAACATCTCGCGCACGGTCGGCGTGATCTGCGCCTTGAACGGAGAATTCGCGTCGATATCATGCATCAGCGCGCCCAGACGCGGCAGAGGCGAGTTCTTCTTGGGCGCGCTGGCATGACCGCCATGGCTGCGCGCAGTGAAGCGCACATCGCCGTAGCCTTTCTCCAGCACGCCGACCATCGCATAGCGGCCCTTCACGCCGCCGACCGGCTCCTGCAAAATCATGCCGCCCTCGTCCAACAGCATGCCCAGACGCACGTTTCTCGCCTTGAGCCAATCGACAATCGCCGTCGCGCACGGCCCGGACCATTCCTCCGTGCAGGAGGATGTGATATACACATCGGTTTCCGGCTTCCAGCCCTTTTCCAGCAGCTCCTCCAGCGCCTGAAGTTCGCACATCAGGCTGCCCTTGGTATCCACCGTGCCGCGGCCCCAAACGCGGCCCTGCTCGTCGATATCGCCGGAAAACGGCGCATGATCCCAACCCTCGACTTTGGCTTCCACCACGTCGTGATGGCTCATCAGCAGGATCGGCTCGCCCTTGGGATTCTCGCTCTTCAGATACAGAACAAGGCCGTCGCCGGGATGATATTCCTCGCAGGCGGCATACACGCGCGGAAAGAGCGCGCGCAGACTCTGCTGAAACGCACGGAACTTTTCCCTGTCCGGATCAAAACGGCTGGACACCGTTTCGATCTTCACCATCGCAGAGAGCTTCTCGCCGTAGACCTTCGCGCGGCTCGCGTCACAGACAGGCGGCGTCGCCGTCTTCGCCGCGGTCGGCTTCATCATCAGCGCGCGGACCACTGCGACCGCCAGACACGCCAGCAGCGCAAACACCGCCAGCCCGGCAAACGCGCGCAGGAACACCAGCACAAGCACCGCCAGCAGCAAAAGCACAATCAGCTTCAGGATCATTCCTCCAGCGCTCCCTTCTTGTAGAAAACAAACGATACGCCGATCGTCAGCGCGCCGATGATGATCAGCAGCACGCTCGTCTGGCGGATCATCGAGGGCATCAGGATGCATACGGCGCTGGAAAGCACCAGCGGGATCGCCGCAAACTTTCTGCCCTTGAGGAAATACTTGAAGCCCAGCGCGCCGAAGAGCGCCGGCACCACATTGTCAAACGCAGGCGTCAGCATCGGATTGGTGAGCACGCCCTGCAGCGGCACAAGCAGCAGCACGCCCACAGCCAGCACGACCACCGTCACCAGAGAGCTCGTCGCCACCGACAGCGTAGAGATGATCTCGTTTTCCGGCGTGCCCACGCGGGCCTGTGCCATCTCGCGCGCATTGATCGCGCAGGGGATCTTGAGATTGGACAGATTGCCGGTGATGAAGCTCAGATAGCTCGCGCCGGAGCCAAGCATCGGCACATAGATCAGGTATTCAACCAGACTGGTTGGATAGTAGATGATCGCCACATTGATGAATCCGCGAAGGAAGCGATTCATATCCGGCATAGCGCCCAGGATCATGCCCATCAGGAACGGAATCAGAAGCAGAAAGCCCAAACAAACAATCGTCCAGATTCTGCCTTCACGGTGCACGCCCTCATTATAGCGCGCAAACCACGCCTGCTTCTCCTGCTCGGAGAGGATCTTCTTGTTTTCCATATCCATACCCCTCCTTACACTGCGCGTCCCAGCAGCACGCAGGCCGCCATCGCGATGAGCATGCATGCTGCCAGATCAAAGTTTTCCAGCCACTGCATAGCCCGCTTACGCTCCAGAAATTCGCACACGGCCATGGCAAGCGCGGCGACAGCCGCCGTTGCCAGCGGCAGGAACGCGCTTTCCACTGCCGCCTGACCGACATAGCTACCGATATATGCGGCGCACATGCCCACAAACATCGCCACCATCGCCCAGTCGCCGAACGTCTTCTTTGAGGCGCCCGCCGCCCGCGGCTTGCCGGAGAGCTTTTTTGAATAGGCTTTGAGCGTGAACAGGCACAGCAGCGCGCCGCCGAGAATGCCCGCGGTCATCACCAGCGCGATGGTGACAAACGCTTCCGGCGTCAGCTCCGTGATCTTCAGGCCCGACAGGCCCACGCCTGTCGCCGCAATCTGTGCAACATTGACCTCGTACTGCAGATTGCCGATGACGCTGAGTCTGAGCCACGGCAGCGGAATACCCATGCTGCCCGAGAGCGCCACCACGCCCAGCAGCACGCTGAACGCCGGCAGCAGCGTAAACGTCGCACTGGAGATAATCGCCTTTTTGAGCACGGCCTTGTCCATGCCCACCTTCACGCCAGCACGCCAGCTTTTCACCATAAAATACACGCACATCGCCACGACCAGCGCGATCGCCAGCGCAACAATGCCGTACATCGCCGGGGCATTCAGCCTGTCCAGCAGGCTCACTTCCATCATTTCCATATTTTCTTCCTCTTGTGTTTCATCACAGTTTGACACTCGCGAGCCTGCGCCACTTGCCCTTGCGGTACATCAGCGCCGTGAGCGCAGCACCCATCACCCAGGAGATCAGCAGGGAGATAAACAGGCTGTCCGGGCTGCCGACCGGCAGCGCCTCGCTGCGGGTGAGATAGGCCATGCCATAGGCCAGCGGCATACGGATGATGATCGTTGTGATGAAGGAAATCCACATCGGCGTGAGGGTATCGCCCGCGCCGCGCATGACGCCGGAAAGGCTCTGCGTGACCGCCATGGCGATATAGCCCACGGCGAGAATGTGCAGCATGTGCACACCCAGACGCACAACCTCCTCAGTCTCGGTGAACATGCGCATCAGGTTTTCGCCGAAGAGCAGGATAGCTGCCACCAGCACGACAGCCACCAGCAGCCCTGCCGCCGTGCCCTTCTTGACGCCCTCCTGCACGCGGTCCATTCTGCCCGCGCCGACGTTCTGGCCGACGAATGTGGTCATCGCCATGCCGAATGTGAAGTTGGGCATCATCGCAAAGCCGTCCACGCGCATGACCACGATGGAGCAGGCAATGACGCTGGTACCGAAGGAGTTGGTGAGCGCCTGCACGACGATGGCAGCCATGGAGAAAATCATCTGCG
>SVGO01000088.1 GCA_015056305.1 Clostridiales bacterium
TTTGTGACGAACATATTTGAGCAGCGCACAGGGACGGCGGCTGATGATGACCGAGGGTTCGGGCGCAGCCAGCTCTTCCAGAATGGCCGCTTCGGTCTGCTTGAGATCATAGGGATCCACCACGCGCACGCGGCGGATGCCCACCGCGCGGCACAGGGTTTCCAGATCGATCTTCGTGCAGGGATCGCCCTTGAGGTTGAAGCCGGTGGTCGGATTCTGCTGATGGCCGGTCATGCCGGTGATAGAATTATCCACGATGATGACCGTCGCATTGGATTCGTTATAGGCGATATTGATCAGACCCGTTACGCCGGAATGCATGAACGTGGAATCGCCGATGACGGCGACCGTCTTTGCGTCCGCTGCGCCGCCCTGTGCCTTCGTAAAGCCGTGCAGGCCGGACACGGACGCGCCCATGCAGATGGTGGTATCCAGCGCGCCCAGCGGCGGCACGGCGCCCAGCGTGTAGCAGCCGATGTCGCCCAGCGCGGTGATCTTGTTCTTGGCAAGCGTATAGAACAGGCTGCGATGAGGACAGCCAGCGCACATCACAGGCGGGCGCGGGGGGATGGCGTCGTCCACTTTGCTGCCGGCAGCAGGTGCGGACAGGCCGAGTTTTTCGGCGACGAGATTCTGGCTGAATTCATCGATGCAGGGGAAGAGCGCCTTGCCGGTGACGGAAAGCCCCATGCTCTGGCAATGCGCCTCGATGAAGCTATCCAGTTCTTCCACGACGATCAGCTGATCGACAGTGGCGGCGAAATCGCGGATCTTCTTTTCCGGCATCGGCCAGATCATGCCCAGTTTCAGCACGGGATACAGATCCCCGCATACCTCTTTGACATACTGATAGGCGGTGGAGGAGGTGATAATGCCGCGGCTGTGGTCGCGGCCGTCTTCAATGCGGTTGATGTCCGCGGTCTCCGCCCAATCGCTGAGCGCCTTGGTTCGCGCTTCCACGATGGGATGGCGGCGCTTGGCGTTGCCGGGCATCATGATATACTTCTGCGGATTCTTTTCGTAGGTCTTTTCGACTTCGACGCGCTCACCCGTTTCCACAACGCTCTGGCTGTGCGCAATCCGGGTGCACATTTTCAGCAGCACCGGCGTATCAAATTGCTCGGAAAGCGCATAGGCCAGCTTGGTGAAAGCCAGCGCTTCGGCGGAGTCGCTCGGCTCAAGCATCGGAATCTTCGAGGCGCGGGCATAGTGACGGGAATCCTGCTCATTCTGACTGGAATGCATACCCGCATCATCCGCTACGCCGATGACCATGCCGGCGTTCACGCCCGTATAGCCGATGGTAAACAGGGGGTCCGCTGCCACGTTCAGGCCGACATGCTTCATGCCGCAGAAACTGCGCTTGCCGGCAAGACATGCGCCGAAAGCAGCCTCCATGGCCACCTTCTCATTGGGCGCCCATTCGGCGTAGATCGCTTCATATTCTGCCGCTGCTTCGGTGATTTCGGTGGACGGGGTGCCAGGATAGCTGGATACGAATGTGCATCCGGCTTCATAAAGACCGCGGGCAACGGCCGCGTTGCCCAGCATGAGCTGTTTCATGGATGGAGAAGCCTCCTTTTGTGTCGATATAGGAGAATATACCGCGCATAAGGGCGGTTTGGATATGCAAATGAAGGGGGGATAACCGAATCAAATGTCAATCGTCAGATGCGGGCTGTCAGCCTGTGATCTGCGCTTCGACAAGGCTACCCTGACAGTAGCGCGCGCGCAGCACGGGCTTTTCGATTTTGCCGGTAGGATTGCGCGGCACCTTGTCAAAGATGATCCGGCGCGGGCGCTTATAACGAGGCATGCCTTCGCAGAAGGCGGCGATTTCCGCCTCTGTGCAGTCCATGCCTTCTCGGATTTCTACGATGGCTGCGGCGATCTCGCCCAGTCGCGGATGCGGCAGGCCGATGACGGCCACGTCTTTGATCTTATCAAATCCGCGCATGAAATCCTCGATCTGAACGGGATAAAGGTTTTCTCCGCCGGAGATAACGACGTCCTTCTTGCGGTCCACCAGATAGATAAAGCCATCCGCATCCACGCGCGCCATATCGCCGGTGAAGAGCCAGCCGTTGCGCAGCACCTCGTTGGTCGCCTCTTCGTTTTTGTAGTAGCAGAGCATCACGCCGTCTCCGTGCACGGCAAGCTCGCCCACCTCGCCCTGGGGCACTTCGCGGCCCGCAGGATCGACCACTTTTGCTTGCCAGTTGTGGCCGGGTTTGCCGATGGCGCCGATCTTGTGCACGTTTTCGACGCCCAGATGCACGCAGCCCGGACCGATCGATTCGGAAAGGCCATAGTTGGTGTCGTACTGATGATGCGGGAATATGCTGCGCCAGCGGTTAATCAGGCTGGGCGGAACGGGCTGCGCGCCGATATGCATCAGCCGCCACTGATCCAGCTTGTAATCGGAGAGCTTCACGCTGCCTGCGTCGATAGCGTCAAGAAGATCCTGTGCCCATGGCACAAGCAGCCACACGATGCTGCAGTTTTCGTCGCTGACCGCGCGCAGGATCCATTCGGGCTTCACGCCGCGCAGCAGCACGGCCTTGCCGCCTGCGTAGAGCGAGCCGAACCAGTGCATCTTTGCGCCGGTGTGATACAGCGGCGGAATGCACAGGAATACGTCGTCCTTCTGCTGGCCGTGATGCGCCTGCTCCACTTCACAGGCATGCGCCAGTGCACGGTGGTTGTGCAGAATCGCCTTGGGGAAGCCGGTCGTGCCGGAGGAGAAATAGATGGCTGCGTGATCCGTGTCCTGCAGCGCGACGGGCGGAGGATTGGATGAGCAGAACGTGGTAAGGCGCATGCAGTCCTCGGCATAGTCCGGCGCATCCTTGCCCACGAAGAAGGTAAAGCGCAGGTTGGTGAGCGCACTGTGTATAGTGTCGATACGGCTGATAAACTCCGGACCGAATACCAGTATGCTTACGTCTGCAAGATCCAGACAGTACTGAATCTCGTCGCTGGAGTAGCGGAAATTCATCGGCACAGCGATGCAGCCGGCCTTGAGTATGCCAAAGTACACCGGAAGCCATTCCAGGCAGTTCATCATCAGGATGGCGACTTTGGTTCCGCGCGCGATACCACGGCTGAGCAGCAGATTGGCAAAACGGTTGGCTTTGCGGTCAAAGTCCTGCCAGCTGATTTCACGGCGATAGGGCGCATTGGGATTTGCGCTTTCAATCAGGTTAAATTCACGCCATGTCACGGCTCTGTCGCGCTCTTCGGAAGGATTAATCTCAACCAGAGCAGTTTCCATCCCCCATAGACGGGCGTTTCGCTCCAGATAATCTGTCAGCAGCAAGGCAATTTCTCCTTTGCATTGGGTTTGCTATATTGTAACAGTAAATGATTTTGTTGGCAACAAAGTGTCAATATATTTCGCAGAAGAATTGTATATTGTTCGGTTTTGCGAAGATCTGATGCCTGACTTGCATCGTGTTTTATGTGTGCTTTTGCATCGATTGGCGAAATCAGGCGGATAAGCTGCTCAGAGACAGGCGCTTTTGGACGCAAAAATGACGCGGCGGAATTCAAAATATTAAATTGTGTTAAATTGGATGCGCTTGATTGACTTTAATGCAGCGCTGTGCTATACTTACTGCAATTTCACAGGAAAACACTGAAAGACTATAACGGAAGTAAGCTTCTTTTCGGAAGTTTCAGAGAGCCGGCGTCAGGTGCGAGCCGGTACGGAAGAAAGAATGCAGTCTCACTCCTGAGTTGACTCTGCGAAAAGCAATGGCTTGAGTAGTGGAGTACGGTCGCCCCGTTACAGGCTGTGGGCTTGATGGAGCCCGAGAGAGACAGTATGCCGCAAGGCTGCTGTAATCAAGGTGGTACCGCGAATCGTATGTTCGTCCTTGAAGCAACACGCTTCAAGGATTTTTTATTCCGATTTTTCTATTGATTTCAAAGAGGTGCAGCATGATGGAACAGATCAGAATCAGCGACGTGACCATGAAACAGAGCGGAAAGGATTTTTCCCTGTCTTTCAAAGAGAAGATTGAGATCCCGAAGCTATTGGATAAGCTGGGCGTGTCTGTGATTGAGCTGGAGGGCATCGTGCAGCCGAAAATCGATGCGCTGCGCATCAAGTCCGTGGCCTCCACGGTGAAGCACAGCATCGTCGCCGTTCCGGTGCAGCTTGCACAGGAGAACATCGACGCCACCTGGAACGCCCTGAAGGAAGCGAAGCACCCGCGTCTGCAGGTGTGCGCGTCCATCAGTACGGTACAGATGGAATACCTCTTCAAGAAGAAGCCGGCTGCCATGCTGCAGGCGATTGAGGAGGCGATCTGTGCCTGCTGCGCCAAGACTGCCGACGTCGAGTTTGTCGCCGAGGATGCCACCCGAAGCGACACGGCGTTTTTGTATCAGGCGATCCAGACAGCCATCCGTGCCGGCGCGAAGACCGTGACTGTCTGCGACGCTACGGGCTCCATCCTGCCGGATGAGCTGGGCGCGTTCCTGGACAGCCTTTATGAAAACGTTCCGCAGCTCAAGGACGTCACGCTGGGCCTGTCCTGTCTCAATGAGCTGGCCATGGCGGATGCCTGCGCGATCGCAGCGATCAGGCACGGCGTGAGGGAGATCAAGGCCGCGGCCTATCAGATCAATCAGGTTTCCCTGTCCAATGTGTCCCGTCTGCTCGCCGCTAAGGGCGATACCTGGGGCGTTTCCTGCCCGGTTCGCACGGTGGAGATGAACCGCATCGTCAAGCAGATCGCGTGGATGTGCGAAACCAGGCGCTCCAAGAATTCTCCTTTTGACAACGGCGTGGCGGATATGGATAATGAAGTGTCCCTGACCAGCCATGACAACATCACCACCGTGCTCAAGGCAGTCGAGCGCCTGGGCTATGACCTGAGCGAAGAGGACGGCGCGCGCGTCTACGAGGCGTTCAAGAAGATCGCCGAGCGCAGGGATGTCATCACCAGCCGCGAGCTGGATACCATCGTCGCCTCTGCAGCGATGCAGGTGCCCTCGACCTATGTGCTGCGCAGCTATTCCATCACCGCCAGCAATATCTCCTCTTCCATGGCGCATATGCAGCTGGAAAAGCATGGCCAGATGCTCGAGGGCGTGGCCCTTGGCGACGGCCCGGTCGACGCGGCGTTCCTGGCGATTGAGAATATCCTTGGCTGCCATTATGAGCTGGACGATTTCCAGATCCGCTCCGTCACCGAGGGCCGCGAGGCCATGGGCGAAACTGTTGTCAGGCTCCGCTCCGGCGGCAAGCTCTATTCCGGCCGCGGCACGTCCACCGATATCGTGGGCTCCAGCATTCAGGCCTACATCAACGCGCTCAACAAGATTACCTATGAGGAGGCTGAGGCGTAATGAAACTGTCCTTTTCGACTCGAGGCTGGTCGCATCTGAGCTGGGAAGAATGCCTGGATATCGGTGTGAATATGGACTTTGAGGGCATCGAGGTCTATAATCTGCCCAAATTCCCCGAGCTGATGGAGCGCAGCGCCCCCTTCCATAAATACAATATGGCGGCGACCGCCCGCCAGCTGCGCGAAAAGAAGTTGTCCATTCCGTGCTTTGATACTTCCTGCGATCTCTCCTCCAATGAGGAAAACTTTGTTCCCGCGCTCAGGGAGCTCATCCAGATCGCCCGGCAGATGCAGGTGCCGTATGTCACCGTCGTCGCGCTGCGCGATCATGAGGAGCTGGTCCGCGAGCGTCTTGCGGAGCTGATCGTCGACGCGGAGGAAGCCGGCGTCACCATCCTGATTAAGACCAGCGGCATCTACGCCAGCACCGCGCGCCTGCGCGCCCTGATGGACGACTTTGCCTGCGATCAGCTGGCCGCCCTGTGGGATATGCATCATCCGTATCGCGACTTTGGCGAGAGCGCGGATGCGACGATCAAGAACCTCGGCGCGTATGTGCGCCATGTGCATCTGCGTGACTCCGACGATCAGGATACGTATAACCTCATCGGCGAGGGCACGCTGCCAGTCAGCGATATGATGCGCGCGCTCTCTTCCATCGACTATGACGGCTTCATCTCCCTGGAGTGGAAGGTGGAGTGGATGGAGGATCTGCCGGATTATGAGGTCATTTTCCCGCACTTTGTCAATTACATGAGCCGCTTTGAAAAGACGCGCGGCAAGAAAAAGTCCCTGTATCCCAATCACGACGGCACGGGTCAGTACGTCTGGAAGAAGGATGAGCTGATCAATCTGACGTTCTCGCAGGTGCTGGACCGCATGGTTGAGGAATTCCCGGATCAGTACGCCTTCAAGTATACGACGCTGGACTATGTCCGCACTTACGAAGAATTCCGCGAGGATGTGGATAACTTCGCCCGCGCGCTCATCTCTCTGGGCGTGCGCGCCGGCATGAAGGTGTCCGTCTGGGCGACGAATGTGCCGGCGTGGTATATCGCCTTCTGGGCGACCACGAAAATCGGCGCAGTGCTGGTTACGGTCAATACGGCGTATAAGAGCCATGAGGCGGACTATCTGCTGCGCCAGTCGGACACGCATACGCTCATCATGATCGAATCCTGCCTGGATTCCAACTACAGGCAGATCATCAACGATCTCTGCCCGGAGATCGCAAAAAGCACGCCCGGCAAACCGCTGCACTGCAAGCGCCTGCCGTTCCTGCGCAATGTGATCACCGTCGGCTTCAAGCAGCCGGGCTGCCTGACGTTCGAGGAAGCCATGGAGCGCGCCGAGCTGGTCGCGCCCGAGGAGCTCAGCCGTATGGCGGCGCGCGTCCGTCCGGACGACGTGTGCAATATGCAGTATACCTCCGGCACGACGGGCTTCCCCAAGGGCGTTATGCTCACGCACTATAACGTCGTCAACAACGGTAAGTGCATCGGCGACCGCATGGGCCTGTCCACTGCGGACCGCATGATGATCCAGGTGCCGATGTTCCATTGCTTCGGCATGGTGCTCTCCATGACCGCCTCGCTCACGCATGGCACGACAGTCTGCCCGCTGCCGTATTTCTCGGCCAAATCCTCGCTGGCCTGCATCAATCAGGAGCGCATCACGTGCTTCAACGGCGTGCCGACGATGTTCATCGCGATGTTCAATCACGAGGATTACCGCAAGACCAATTTCTCGTATATGCGTACCGGCATCATGGCCGGCGCGGGCTGCCCGCCCGAGCTGATGCGCCGCGCTGCCGATCCGAATGAAATGAATATGACGGGCATCGTCAGCGTCTATGGCCAGACGGAGTCTTCGCCGGGCAGCACGATGTCCGCATGGACCGATCCGCTGGATCTGCGCACAAATACCGTCGGCTATAACTTCCCGCACATCGAGTGCAAGATCATCAGCCCGGAGACCGGCGAGATCGTGCCCGACGGTGAGAACGGCGAGTTCTGCTCCCGCGGCTATAATACCATGAAGGGCTATTACAAGATGCCGGAGGCGACCCGCGATACCGTGGACGCTGAGGGCTGGCTCCATTCCGGCGACCTCGCCTGCAGGGATGCGGACGGCACCTACCGCATCACCGGCCGCCTCAAGGATATGATCATCCGCGGCGGCGAGAATATCTATCCCAAGGAAATCGAGGAATTCATCTACACCCATCCGTATGTCCGCGACGTGCAGGTCATCGGCGTGCCGGATAAGCGCTACGGCGAGGAGGCCATGGCCTGCATCATCCTCAAGGAGGACTGCGCCATGACCGAGGAAGAGATGCGCGCCTATATCACCGCGAGCATGGCGCGCCATAAAGTGCCGCGCTATATCGAGTTTGTCGATTCCTTCCCGATGAATGCGGCCGGCAAGGTGCTCAAGTACAAGATGCGCGAGGAAGCGTCCCAGCGTCTGGGCCTTGTCGGTGCAGCAGGTATCGATACGGCCAAAGGCAAAGACTGATTCCATTTTCAAAGCAACTTCAATCCGCGCGAAGCGAAGAAGGGACTGGAGCCTGCCGCCGCCAGTGGCGGAAGCAGGCAGGCGGAACGTCGGGAATCGCAAGGAGCGCTTGCGCGACTATGCGAGTTCCCCGGAAGTCTGAGGGATGAAATCCCTCAGGCGGGTTTGGGACCGAAGCCTGCCGCCGCCAGTGGCGGATGCAGGCAGGCGGAGCGTCGGGAATCGCAAGGAGCGCTTGCGCGACTATGCGAGTTCCCCGGGCCGGCAGCCCTATAGTAAGCACACAGGAGTGAACATTATGCCTGGAAAATACGTGACCATGGACGGCAATGAAGCAGCCGCCTATATGGCATATCCCTTTACAGAGGTGGCGGCGATCTATCCGATCACGCCGTCCTCGCCGATGGCGGGCCTGACGGACGCCTGGTCGGCCAAGGGACGCGAAAACTACTTTGGCCAGAGGGTGACCCTCACGGAGATGCAGTCCGAGGCGGGCGCGATCACGGCGGTGCATGGCGCGCTGCAGACCGGCTCGCTGGCGACGACGTATACGTCCTCTCAGGGCCTGATGCTGATGGTGCCGGTGCTCTATCGCATTGCGGGCGAGCGCCTGCCGGCGGTTTTGCATGTGGCCTCCCGCACGGTCGGCACGCATGCCATGAGCATCTTCGGCGATCACAGCGACGTGATGGCCTGCCGTCAGACCGGCTTTGCGATGCTTTCCGCCGGCAGCGTGCAGGAGGTGGCGGATCTCGCGCCCGTCGCGCATCTGAGCGCGATCAAGGGCCGCATCCCGTTCATGCATTTCTTCGATGGCTTCCGCACGTCCCATGAGATCAACAAGATCGAGCTGCCCGATCAGGAGAAGATCGGCACGCTCATCGATCAGGACGCGCTCAAAGCCTTCCGCGACGGTTCGCTCAACCCCGAGCACCCGACCCTGCGCAATACCGTCCAGAACGGCGACGTCTATTTCCAGGTTCGTGAGGCGAACAATGGCTTTTACACGGCGCTTCCGGATATCGTGGAAAAGTATCTGGATGAAACGGCGAAGCTCACCGGCAGACAGTATCATCTCTTTGATTACTTCGGCGCGGCGGACGCGACCGACGTCGTCATCGCCATGGGCTCTGTCAGCGGCGTGATCCGCGACGTCGTCGATCAGCTGGTGAAGGCAGGAAAGAAGGTTGGCTTCCTGCAGGTGCATCTGTATCGTCCCTTCTCCGCGAAGCACTTCCTTGCGGCGCTGCCGGAGACGACGGCGCGCATTGCCGTGCTGGATCGCTGCAAGGCGATGGGCAGCGCGGGCGAGCCGCTCTTTGAGGATGTTTGCAGCGTGCTGATGAACAGCGATCTGAGCATCAAGGTCATCGGCGGCCGCTACGGTCTGAGCTCCAAGGACACCGATCCGTTCCAGATCGCCGCTGTCTTTGAGAATCTCGCCTCGCCGAAGCCCGTGCGCAGCTTCACCGTTGGCATCAACGACGACGTGACCCATCTGTCCCTGCCGCTGCGGCCGTTTGTCGAGAATACCGACGGCCTTGTGCGCTGCAAGTTCTGGGGTCTGGGTGGCGACGGCACCGTCGGCGCGAACCATAACACTGTGCGCATCATCAACGATAACACGGACAAGTTTGCGCAGGCGTACTTTGAGTATGACGCCAAGAAGTCCTTCGGCGTCACCAAGTCGCATCTGCGCTTCAGCGATAAGCCCATCACCAGCTCCTACTATGTCAAGCAGGCCGACTTTGTTGCCTGCCACAATCAGAGCTACATTACCCAGTACGACATCGTGGACGAGGTCGTGCCGGGCGGCACGTTCCTGCTCAACTGCAGCTGGAAACAGGAGGAGCTTGAGCAGCACATCCCGGCAGCGGTCAGACGCCAGATCGCCGAAAAGAACATCCAGTTCTACATGATCGACGCTAACCGCATCGCGCGCGAGCTGGGCC
The DNA here is from genome assembly GCA_015056305.1 of Clostridiales bacterium. GTDB lineage: Bacteria > Bacillota > Clostridia > Christensenellales > Aristaeellaceae > Ventricola. The sequence continues at coordinate 9,827 of SVGO01000088.1, forward strand.
TGGGCAGCCATACCAATACGGTGCTGCAGGCGGCGTTCTTCGCGCTCATGCAGGTTATTCCGACCGGGCGTGCGCTGGATATGATCAAGGACGCCGTGCGCAAGACCTACTTTGCCAAGGGCGACGACGTAGTCAGCCGCAATGTGGCGGCGATCGACGCAGGCGCTGAGCAGATCGTCAGGGTGGCTGTGCCCGCTTCCTGGGCGCAGGCGGAAGACGCCTCCTGTGATGAGCGCGAAGCGCTCCCGGACGTCGTCAAGAACCTGCTCCTGCCGGTCAACAGGCAGAAGGGCGACGATCTGCCGGTCAGCGCGTTCAAGGGCTACGAGGATGGCCGCATCGACATGGGCCTGACCGCCTATGAAAAGCGCGGCATCGCCCTGATGATCCCCAAATGGGACGCCAGCAAATGCATCCAGTGCAATCGCTGCGCGCTGGTCTGCCCGCATGCCGTCATCCGTCCGTATCTGCTCAGCGAGGAGGAGAAGGCAAACGCGCCCGAGGGCTTTGAAACCGTGCCGGCAAACGGCGCGGCGGCAAAGGGACTGCATTTCGCGATGCAGATTTCCGCACTGGACTGCACCGGCTGCTCCAGCTGCGTGGCCTGCTGTCCGGCGAAGGAAAAGGCCCTGGCCATGGAGCCTGCGTCCTTTACGGCTCAGCAGAAGGTAAACTGGGATTACGGCCTGTCGATTTCCGACAAGGGCGATGTTTTCCCGGTATATACCGTCAAGGGCAGCCAGTTCCGTCAGCCGCTGGTCGAGTTCTCGGCGGCCTGCGCAGGCTGCGGCGAGACGCCCTATGCCAAGCTGCTCACCCAGCTCTTCGGCGAGAGCGTGTATTGGGCGAATGCCACCGGCTGCTCTCAGGCTTGGGGCTCCCCGATGCCCGGCATCCCGTATACGACGAATAAGCGCGGCTTCGGCCCGGCGTGGACGAACAGCCTCTTTGAAAACAATGCGGAGATGGAGATGGGCATGTTCCTCTCTGTGAAGCAGCAGCGCGCAAAGCAGAAGGCGCTGGTTGAGCAGTACTTTGATGCGACGGGCAGCACATGCGCGAAGCAGTGGCTGGACGCCTTTGACGACTTCGACAACTCCCGCAAGGCGACCGATGATCTGATCGCCGAGCTGGAGGGCGATGGTTCGGATCTGGCGAAGCAGATTCTCGAGCGCCGAGATCAGCTGGCCAAGAAGAGCTTCTGGATGTTTGGCGGCGACGGCTGGGCGTATGATATCGGCTTCGGCGGTCTGGATCACGTGGTGGCCAGCGGCGAGGATATCAATGTCTTCGTCATCGACACCGAGGTCTATTCCAACACTGGCGGCCAGAGCTCCAAGGCGACGCCTCTGGGCGCTGTGGCGCAGTTCGCCTCCGCCGGCAAGCGCAGCCGCAAGAAGGAGCTCGGCGCGATCTTCCAGACCTACGGCA
>SVGO01000089.1 GCA_015056305.1 Clostridiales bacterium
CGGCGACGACGGCACCCGCCGCACCCGCACCGGCGCGGAGGTCAAGAGCGTTGAAAGCGGCCTGATGGAGATCTATCGCCGCCTGCGCCCGGGCGAGGTCGGCACGGTGGATTCCGCCGACAAGCTCCTGCGCTCCACGTTCTTTGATCCCAAGCGCTACGACATGATGCGCGTGGGCCGCTACAAGTACAACAAGAAGCTGGCCATCGCCAGCCGTCTGCGCGGCCATGTGGTCGATCAGGACGTCGTCGATCCGCGCACCGGCGAGATCCTCATCGCTAGCGGCGAGCGCATCCCGGCCTCCAAGACCGACAAGCTGGCCAAGAAGATCCAGGATGCGGGCGTCAACGACGTCTATCTGCGCCTGGAGGACCGCGTTGTACGCGTCATCGGCAACAACTTCGTCGACGCCAAGGAATGGCTGAGCGAGGAGACTGTCAAGCTGGCCGGCATCAACGAGATGGTTCACCTGCCGACCCTCAAGCAGTTGCTGGAGATGGCCGAGCAGGAGGGCATGGACGAGCAGGCGACGACCCGCCTGCTGGCGGAGAATCACGCCGCGCTCATGCCCAAGCACATCCTCATCGACGACATCGTCGCCTCCATCAGCTATCTGCTGAGCCTGCCCTACGGCGTGGGCACCATCGACGATATCGACCATCTGGGCAACCGCCGCCTGCGCTCCGTGGGCGAGCTGCTGCAGAACCAGATCCGCATCGGCCTTGCGCGCCTGGAGCGCGTGGTGCGCGAGCGCATGAGCGTGCAGAACCAGGCCGAGGTCAAGCCGCAGGAGCTCATCAACATCCGCCCGGTTTCCGCGGCGATCAAGGAGTTCTTCGGTTCTTCCCAGCTGTCCCAGTTCATGGATCACACCAACACGCTGGCTGAGCTGACCCACAAGCGCCGTCTCTCCGCGCTGGGCCCGGGCGGTCTGAACCGCGACCGTGCGTCCTTCGAAGTGCGAGACGTTCACTACTCTCACTATGCGCGTATCTGCCCGATTGAGACGCCGGAAGGTCCGAACATCGGTCTGATCGGCTCCCTGGCGACCTATGCGCGCATCAACGAATACGGCTTCATCGAGGCCCCGTACCGCATCATCGACCGCAGCGGCGACCGTCCGCGCGTCACCAACGAGATCGTGTATCTCGCTGCGGACGAGGAAGACGGCTGCTACATCGCCCAGGCGAAGGAGCCGCTCGATGAAAACGGCTACTTCATCAACGACCGCATCACCGCCCGCGTGCGCGCCGACGTTCAGAGCGTCGAGCCGACCCGCATCGACTACATCGACGTGTCTCCGCGTCAGGTCGTCTCCGTTGCGACCGCGATGATTCCGTTCCTGGATCACGACGACGCGAACCGCGCGCTGATGGGCGCGAACATGCAGCGCCAGGCTGTGCCGCTGCTGTGCCCGGAGGCTGCCTTCGTTGCCACCGGCATCGAGTACAAGGCCGGCCGCGATTCCGGCGTGTGCGTGCTTGCCCGTCAGGACGGCTTCGTCAAGAAGGTCTCTGCGGATACCATCGTCGTGGAGGACGAGCTGCACGAGACCCACACCTACAAGCTCAATAAGTTTGCCCGCTCCAACTCCGGCACCTGCATCAACCAGCGCCCGATCGTGAGCGCGGGCGAGAAGGTCAAGAAGGGCGACGTGCTGGCGGACGGTCCGTCCACCGACCACGGCGAGATTGCGCTGGGCCGCAACATCCTCATCGGCTTCATGACCTGGGAAGGCTATAACTACGAGGACGCCGTTCTGCTCTCCGAGGAGCTCGTTCAGAAGGACGTCTTCACCTCCATCCATATCGAGAAGTACGAGTGCGAGGCGCGTGACACCAAGCTGGGCGCGGAGGAAATCACCCGCGACCTGCCCAACGTCGGCGACGACGCGCTCAAGGATCTGGACGCCGAGGGCATCATCCGCGTGGGCGCGGAGGTGCATCCGGGCGACATCCTCGTTGGCAAGGTCACCCCGAAAGGTGAGACCGAGCTGACCGCGGAGGAGCGCCTGCTGCGCGCGATCTTCGGCGAGAAGGCGCGCGAGGTGCGCGATACCTCCCTGAAGGTGCCGCACGGCGAGCAGGGCATCATCGTGGACGTCAAGGTCTTCGACCGCAAGGATCACTCCGAGCTGTCCCCGGGCGTCAACCGCATGGTGCGCGTGTATATCGCGCAGAAGCGCAAGATCTCCGTCGGCGATAAGATGGCCGGCCGTCACGGCAACAAGGGCGTCGTCTCCCGCGTCATGCGCAAGGAGGACATGCCGTTCCTGCCGGATGGCACCCCGCTGCAGATCGTTCTCAACCCGCTGGGCGTTCCGTCCCGTATGAACCTGGGTCAGGTGCTGGAGATGCACCTGGGCATGGCTGCCAAGTCTCTGGGCTGGCACATCGCTACCCCGGACTTTGACGGCGCGACCTTCGAGCAGATCCAGAACGCGCTGGAGAAGGCCGGCAAGCGCCGCGACGGCAAGACCGACCTGTACGACGGCCGTACCGGCGACAAGTTCGACAATCCGGTCACCGTCGGCTACATGCACTATCTCAAGCTGCATCACCTTGTCGACGACAAGATGCATGCCCGCTCCACCGGCCCGTACTCCCTCGTTACCCAGCAGCCGCTGGGCGGCAAGGCCCAGTTCGGCGGCCAGCGCTTCGGCGAGATGGAGGTTTGGGCGCTGGAAGCCTACGGCGCCGCCAACACCCTGCAGGAGATCCTCACGGTCAAGTCCGACGATATCGTCGGACGCGTGAAGGCGTACGAAGCGATCGTCAAGGGCAAGAACATCCCGGCTCCGGGCGTGCCGGAGTCCTTCAAGGTGCTCATCAAGGAGCTCGAATCCCTGTGTCTGGACGTCAAGGTGCTTGACAGCGATCACAACGAGATCGTTATCAAGGAGCTGGAGGACGAGGACGAGGAGTACGAGCGCAGCAGCGCCGCCACCACCGAGAGCAGCGAGGAGGCCGACGCCGCCGATGCTGCTGCGGATGTCAGCGACGACATGGGCGATGACTTCATGAGCGACGACGTCTTCGACTTCGACGACGTGCCGAGCTTCGAAGATATCTCCCTGGATGACCTGGACGACAAGGAATAAGAATAAATCCTTCGTCGCCGGAAATGAACAAATATTGCCGCGCCGCGCGTTTTGACGCGCGCGGCGCAGGCCTGACTCATAAAGAAGGGAGTGCACCCCTTTGTCGGAACTGACAAATCTGTCTTCGATTCAAATTTCCATGGCGTCCCCGGATCAGATTCGCGCCTGGTCCCATGGCGAGGTGAGCAAGCCGGAGACGATCAATTACCGTACCCTCAAGCCGGAGCGTGACGGCCTGTACTGCGAGCGCATCTTTGGACCGACCAAGGACTGGGAGTGCAACTGCGGCAAGTACAAGCGCGTGCGCAACAAGGGCATCGTCTGCGACAAGTGCGGCGTTGAGGTGACCCGTTCCAAGGTTCGCCGCGAGCGCATGGGCCACATCGAGCTTGCCGCTCCGGTTTCCCATATCTGGTATTTCAAGGGCATCCCGTCCCGCATGGGCACGCTGCTGGATATCTCCCCGCGTGCGCTGGAGAAGGTGCTTTACTTCGCCAGCTACATCGTGCTGGATCCCGGCTGCACCCCGCTGCGCCAGAATGCGATCCTGACCGAGACCGAGTATCGCCAGCAGATCACCGCGCCGAGCTACATGACCGATATCGCCATGGGCAAGCCTGCCCTGCGCGTGGGCATGGGCGCCGAGGCCGTGCAGGAGCTGCTGGAGAAGATCGATCTGGAAGCGCTCAGCCAGCAGCTGCGCAGCGAGATCGCCGAGCTGACCGAGAAGGAACGCGAGCGCGAGACCGAGGGCCAGAAGCGCGCCAAGGCGATCAAGCGCCTGGAGGTCGTGGAGGCCTTCCGCATGAGCGGCAACAAGCCGGAGTGGATGGTCCTCAAGGTCATCCCGGTCATGCCGCCGGATCTGCGCCCGATGGTTCAGCTGGACGGCGGCCGCTTTGCGACCTCTGACCTGAATGATCTCTATCGCCGCGTCATCAACCGCAACAACCGCCTCAAGCGCCTGCTCGAGCTCGGTGCGCCGGACATCATCGTGCGCAACGAGAAGCGCATGCTGCAGGAGGCCGTCGACGCCCTGATCGACAACGGCCGCCGCGGCCGCCCGGTCACGGGCCCCGGCAACCGCGCGCTCAAGTCCCTTTCCGACTTCCTGCGCGGCAAGCAGGGCCGTTTCCGTCAGAACCTGCTCGGTAAGCGCGTTGACTATTCCGGCCGAAGCGTTATCGTTGTCGGTCCGGAACTCAAGCTCCATCAGTGCGGCCTGCCCAAGGGCATGGCGCTGGAGCTGTTCAAGCCGTTCGTCATGGAGCGCCTGGTCAATACCGGCGTCGTTCATAACGTCAAGAGCGCCAAGCGCATGGTCGACCGCGGCGAAACCCGCGTGTGGGACATCCTGGAGAGCGTTATCAAGGAGCATCCGGTGCTGCTCAACCGCGCGCCGACGCTGCATCGTCTGGGCATCCAGGCCTTCGAGCCGATCCTGGTCGAGGGCAAGGCGATCAAGCTCCATCCGCTGTCCTGTACCGCCTTCAACGCCGACTTTGACGGCGACCAGATGGCTGTGCACGTTCCGCTGTCCATGGAAGCCCAGGCCGAGGCCCGCTTCCTGATGCTGTGCGCCAACAATATCCTCAAGCCGCAGGACGGCAAGCCGGTTATCTCCCCGTCTCAGGACATGGTTATCGGCTGCTACTACCTCAGCTGCATCCGTCCGGGTGCAATGGGTGAGGGCCGCCGCTTTGCCAACGAGGACGAGGCCATGATGGCCTACCTCACCGGCCAGATTCACCTGCAGGCCAAGATCTATGTCCGTATCGCGCGCGAGTGGGAAGGCAAGACCTACCGCCGCACGATCGAAACCTCTCTGGGCCGCCTGATCCTCAACAACAACGTGCCGCAGGATATGGGCTTCAAGCCGCGCAACACCCTCGACGACATGTTCGCTCTGGAGATCGACACCAAGGTCGGCAAGAAGGAGCTGGGCCGCATCGTCGATATGTGCTTCCGCAAGCACGGCGTGGCCAAGACCGCAGAGGTGCTCGACGCCGTCAAGGCGATGGGCTACAAGTATTCCACCATCGGCGCGGTCACCGTCGCCGTTGCGGACGTTATCGTGCCGCCGGAGAAGAAGCCGATCCTGGAAGACGCCGAAAAGCGCGTCCGTCAGATCGAGAAACTCTTCAAGCGCGGTATGCTGACCGACGAGGAGCGCTACAACCGCGTCGTCGAGGTCTGGTCCAAGACCACCGACGAGGTCAAGAGCAAGATCATGAACCATATGGACGACTTCAACCCGATTCGTATGATGACGGATTCCGGCGCCCGTGGTTCCATTTCTCAGGTTTCCCAGCTGGCCGGCATGCGCGGCATGATGGCCTCTCCGACTGGCCGTCCGCTGGAAATGCCGGTTAAGGCGAACTTCCGCGAGGGCCTGACGGTTCTTGAGTTCTTCCAGTCCTCCCACGGTTCCCGCAAGGCGCTGTCCGATACGGCGCTGCGTACCGCTGACTCTGGCTACCTGACCCGCCGTCTGGTCGACGTCTCTCAGGAAGTCATCGTCCGCGAGGTGGACTGCTTCGCTTCCCGCCGCGAGAAGATCCGCGGCATCACCGTGACCGCTATCGGCTCCGAGCGCGATCCGATCGAGAAGCTGATTGACCGTATTGTCGGCCGTGTGGCTGCCGAGGACGTCGTCAATCCGATGACCGGCGAAGTGATCGTCCCGATGAACGAGATGATCTCCTACGACAAGGGCAACGAGATCGTGAATGCCGGCATCAAGTCCGTGCAGATCCGCTCCGTGCTGACCTGCCGCAACGAGACCGGCGTGTGCGTGAAGTGCTACGGCCAGGACCTGGCCCATGGCGGCTACGTCAATATCGGCGAGGCTGTCGGTATCGTCGCGGCGCAGGCCATCGGCGAGCCGGGCACCCAGCTGACCATGCGTACCTTCCATACCGGCGGCGTTGCGTCCGAAAAGGATATCACGCAGGGTCTTCCGCGCGTCGAAGAGCTGTTTGAGGCCCGCAAGCCCAAGCGCGAAGCGATGCTGGCGGAGATCTCCGGCACCGTGTCCATCGGCGAGAACAAGAAGAAGCGCGAGATGCTCATCACCTCCGACGACGGCACCATCAAGGCCTATCCGATCGCCTACGGCAGCCGCCTGAAGGTGAAGGAGGGCGACCGCGTTGTGGCGGGCGACGAGCTGACCGAAGGCCAGATCAACCCGCATGACCTGCTGCGCATCCTGGGCGTTAAGGCTGTTCAGGAGCACCTGCTCAAGGAAGTCCTCATGGTCTACCGCCTGCAGGGCGTCGGCATCGGCGACAAGCACATCGAGGTCATCGTCCATCAGATGCTGCGCAAGGTCCGTGTCGAGGACGCCGGCGATACCAGCATGCTCCCGGGCTCCATGGTCGATATCTTCCACTTCGAGAAGGAGAACGAGAAGACGATCATGGCGGGCGGCCGTCCGGCCGTTGCCAAGCGTATCCTGCTGGGCATCACCAAGGCGGCTCTGGCCACCGAGTCCTTCCTGTCCGCCGCCTCCTTCCAGGAGACGACCCGCGTGCTCACCGAAGCCGCGATCAAGGGCAAGGAAGACCACCTCGTCGGCCTCAAGGAGAACGTCATCATCGGCAAGATCATCCCGGCCGGTACCGGCATGACGCGCTATCGCGACGTCGAGGTCAAGGAAATGTATTGATTTCCGGATTGACGGAAAGCCAAAAGAATCAAAGACGCCCGGATTTTCGGGCGTCTTTTTCTGACACAAATAAGAACAAATGTTCTTGAAAATCGGCGGAGACTGTGCGATAATGAGGCAAGGGAGGCGATCTACGTGCAGGATGTATACAGCGCATGTCCGGTGATGGAGGATGAGCGATATCAGCTCAGGCTGGTTTCGCAGGAGGACCGCGCAGATTTGCTCAAGGTCTATTCGGACGAAAAGGCCGTGCCGCTCTTCAACAGCGACAACTGCCATGGCGACGAATTTCACTATACGACGATGGAACGTATGCAAAGCGCCATCGATTTCTGGCTCTTTTCCTATGAAAAGAGATACTTTGTCCGCTGGAGCATTGTGGATAAGCTCAGCAGCGAGGCAATCGGCACGATCGAGCTGTTTAACCGGCAAGCAGAGGATTTTTTCACGGATTGCGGCATCCTGCGACTGGATCTGCGCAGCGACTATGAGCATACAGACACAATCCGGGAAATCCTCGAACTTGTTATTCCTGAAGCATATGTGCTATTTGATTGCCGCATGATTGCGACGAAGGCAGTGCCGGCTGCGGTGCAGAGAATCTGCGCATTGGAGCAGATGAGCTTTGCTGCGTGCAAAGAAAAGCTCATTGGGCATGACGGCACACAATATGGAGATTATTATGCGCGGATAAGGGGATAAAGAAAACGCCGGACGCCAGAAGCCGCATCATGAAAAACCGTAACTCATCAAGAACCTGCAACCTGAATTCTATATATGTTCTATCAGTTTTATGTTATGATATAAAAGGGGTGGCAACATGGGCGCTTGGGGTACAGGAATCAGCGGAAACGACACAGCGATGGATTTGCGATCAGAATATCAGGCTGCGTTCTATTATTTTGATGTGAATACGGCTTTGACAAAAATAGATGCATATGTCCGAAGCAAAGGCCTCAGAGAAGAGGATGAAGGGGAATGGTGCAACTATTATTACTCTCTTGCTGATTATATGTGGAAAAAAGGGATCCTCACAGAATCAGTAAAAATGCAAACCCTGGAGATGATTGACGCTGGCTTTGGATTGGATATTTGGGCAGAAACCGGAAAAGCGGCTTTAAACGAGCGAAAAAAAGCGCTTGGAAAATTTCGTGAAAGACTGTGTTCGGAACAGCTGGCCAGGAAGAAAATAAAAATCGATCTATTCATGAAACCAATCTTTGAGCCGGGCGATGTGGTTGCATTTCAGCTTCAAACGCTGGATAAAGCCTATTTGCCGGATGAGAATCCCCATAATGGGATGAGAGTCCGATTTGACAGGGAATGCTTTCGTTCGTGTCACGGGAAATGGATTGCAATGAGAAAGGTCTGCGACGATATATCCTATCGTTCTGCGATTGTACCGGAAGTGCAGGATATCTGGCCGTGTTTTCAGTTGTATGCGGCGCTGTTTGATACTTGCCCTACGATGGAAATGCTGAAAGACATTCCTTGGACTGGCCATTGTCCGGAGCCGGATTTGTTCTTCACCGAAGGAAAACTGTCGCATTTCAGGAAAAGAAATTATCGTATCATTGGTTCTTCATTGGAGAATATGGATATACAGGATAAAACCGGAATAAACAAAGATGCGATTTTCTTTGGCACTTCCAATAAAGGATATAATGCTGACACGATCATTCTCAATGCAATTATGGAATAAGGATATCTGAAAAGGATTACCCATAAAGATTAGCGTTTATGGAGGGACGGCACATCATGCAGGATTTGACATTTCGTTTCGCTCAGCGCGGGGACTGCGAAAAGATCCTGTGCTTCATCCGCGCGCTGGCGAAATACGAGAAGATGGAAGACGAGGTCGTCGCAACGCCGGCGCTCCTGGAGGAATGGATCTTCGACAAGCAGAAGGCGGAGGTCATCTTCCTGATGGTGGATGGGAAGGAGATCGGCTTTGCACTGTTCTTCCATAATTTTTCGACATTCCTCGGCCGCGCGGGGCTGTATCTGGAGGATCTGTTTATTCTCGAGGAATACCGCGGCAGAGGTTACGGCAAGGCGACGCTCAGGGAGCTGGCGCGCATCGCACAAAAACGTGGCTGCGGCAGGCTGGAGTGGTGGTGCCTGGATTGGAACAAGCCGAGCATCGATTTCTATCTCTCCCTCGATGCGCAGCCCATGGACGAGTGGACGACATATCGACTGACGGGCGATACGCTCAAAAAGCTGGCGGAAGGCTGATTGTATGTACATCAGAAGGTTTGAAGAAAAGGACGCGCAGGCGGTTTCTGCGCTCATCGCTAAAACGCTGCGCACGACGAACATTCGCGATTATTCGCAGGAATTCATCGAGAACGAGGTGAATGTGCTCACGCCGGAATACATCGCCTGGCGTGCCTCGTGGACGCATTTTTACGTCGCCTGCGAGGAGGAAAGGATCATCGGCTGCGGCGCGATCGGGCCGTACTGGGGCAGCGAGACGGAGAGCAGCCTGTTCACGATCTTTGTTCTGCCGCAGCATCAGGGGAAAGGGATTGGCAGGCAGATCGTTGAGGCGCTGGAACGGGACGAGTTTGCGCTGCGCGCCAGCCGCATTGAGATTCCGGCGTCGATCACGGCCTGTGAATTCTACAGGAAGCTGGGCTATGACTATAAAAACGGCGTGACGGACGTGGACGAGGAAAGGCTGTACCGGCTGGAGAAGTTTACACACGGGGAGAGCTAAGATATCACTTTTGCATCATGAATTGACAAATAAATATCGAAGTGATACAATAAGTATACAGACGGCATGCGCCGTCATGACGAAACAGTGACATCAAGCATATATAAGGAGGGCGTTTCCCATGGCGAATCGTATTGTGCTCAACCCCATTTCCTATCACGGCAAGGGCGCGATTGAGAATATCGTGCCGGAGCTCACTTCCCGCGGCTTTAAGAAGGCGTTTGTCTGCTCCGATCCGGATCTGGTCAAATTTGGCGTGACCAAGAAGGTGACCGACCTGCTGGATGCGGCCGGCTTTGCGTATGCAGTTTACAGCGAGATCAAGCCGAACCCGACCATCGAGAACGTGCTCTCCGGCGTAGAGGCCTACAAGGCCTGCGGCGCGGACTGCATTGTGACCATCGGCGGCGGCTCCTCCATGGATACCGCGAAGGCTGTCGGCATCATCATCAACAATCCGGAGTTCGCGGACGTCCGCTCTCTGGAAGGCGTCGCGCCGACGAAGAACAAGACCGTCTTCACCATCGCCGTGCCCACCACCGCCGGCACCGCGGCTGAGGTCACCATCAACTACGTCATCACCGACGTTGAGAAGAAGCGCAAGTTCGTGTGCGTCGATGTGCACGACATTCCGGAAGTCGCCGTCGTCGATCCGGACATGATGTCCACCATGCCCAAGGGTCTCACTGCCGCGACCGGCATGGACGCGCTGACCCACGCGATCGAGGGCTTCACCACCAAGGGCGCCTGGGAGATGACCGACATGTTCCATCTCAAGGCGATCGAGATCATCGCAAAATCCCTGCGCGCGGCGGTTGCCGGCGAAGCCGAGGGCTTTGAGGGCATGGCGCTGGGCCAGTACGTGGCCGGCATGGGCTTCAGCAATGTGGGCCTTGGCATCGTGCATTCCATGGCGCACACGCTGGGCGCCGTTTATGACACCCCGCATGGCGTGGGCAATGCGATCCTGCTGCCGACGATCATGGAATACAATGCGCCGGTGACGGGCGACAAGTACAAGTACATTGCCGCGGCCATGGGCGTTGAGGGCGTGGAAGCCATGACCCAGGATGAGTACCGCAAGGCTGCCTGCGACGCCGTGCGCAAGCTGAGCGCCGACGTGGGCATCCCGGCCGATCTGAAGAATATCGTCAAGGCCGAGGATCTGGACTTCCTGGCGGAGTCTGCGTTTGCCGACGCCTGCCGTCCGGGCAATCCTCGCGACACCAGCATCGAGGAGATCAAGGAGCTGTTCCTGAAGCTGATGTAATACGGTGAATTAGATAGAGGCTGCCGAGCAAGTGCTTGGCAGCCCTTTTCGCTGAGTAACAATATGGATATTTAGTTCACTAAGAATGTGATCGCCGCCTGCGGGCGGGACCTCATCCGTCACGGCTGATGCCGTGCCACCTTCCCCAAAGGGGAAGGGCTCCTTACTACACGGGTAATACAATCTTTGATTTGAAAGAAGCATTTCAATATGATCTGCCTTCCCCTTTGGGGAAGGTGGCAGTCCGAAGGACTGACGGATGAGGTCCCCGGCCGCAGCCGGACCATTCATACAGAAATCCTATCGAAGTGTATCAGAATCAAAAGCG
>SVGO01000090.1 GCA_015056305.1 Clostridiales bacterium
CTCCAGATTGCGTCGCGTGCCGGAATGCTCGATGAGGAAGTCCAGCGCGCGCTTGCCGACCTCGAAGCTCATCAGCGCGCGGTCGCCGTGATACTTGCCCTGGCTGGCGAAGCAGTAGGAGCAGTTGAGGTTGCAGGTGTGGGCCACATGCAGGCACAGCGCCTTGACCACGTCGCCGGAGCGCTCCTTGAGCGTGCCGGCCATGGGCGCGAAGGTGTCGGGCGTGAAGAGCTTGCCCATCTTCTTGAGGGCTTCCACGTCGCCGATGCACAGGCGGATCTCGTCCTCGGTCACGTCCTCGCGATCGCCGTATTTATCCATCATCGCGCTGACGATTTCATCCGGGGTTGCGCTTTCGTACATGGCAATGATGTCGTAGGCGACGTCGTCCACGGAGTGCACGCTGCCCGAGCAGGTGTCCAGCACGATGTTGTAGCCATTGAGCTTATACTGATGAAGCATTGTATTCCTCCAGAGGTTATGAGAGGGGACTGCACATAAAAAGTGCCGCCCGAAGGCGGCAAGCTTTTTGAGTTACTTGTTCTCGCACTGCTGATTGGCCACGCCGCAGCTGGTCTTGCAGGCGGACTGGCAAGAGGTCTGGCACTCGCCGCAGCCGCCGTTCTTGGCGCTCTCGCACATGTTGCGGGTCTCAAGAGTCTTGATTCTCTCCATAACCGTGATCTCCAATTCTCAAATAGATTTGATGTCGCCGCTGCGCCGCAGGCGGCGAAACGGTCTGATAATCATAAGAAAGTATAGCACAGAGCCCCATGTAAGTCAAGCAATCGCCCGGTGAATTTGGCGCGAAGACGCAGGCGTGGTGACATGAAGGGAATTTGATGAATCATTTATGAAATTTCATCGAAAGCACTTGCGCGAAGCGCAATTCGAGGGTATAGTAGATAAGCGTGTTTTTTGCGGCAGCACGACCGTGCCGCATGGATAGTTTGTGTATTTCGGAGGAATCGATATGGAAAACAAACAAAAGCGGGGCAGCTTCTCCGGCTCGATCGGCTTTGTGCTAGCGGCGGCGGGCAGCGCGGTGGGTCTGGGCAATATCTGGCGCTTCCCGTATCTGGCGGCGAAGGACGGCGGCGGCGTGTTTCTGCTGTGCTATCTGGTGCTGGCGCTGACCTTTGGCTTTGCGCTGCTGACGACGGAAATTGCCATCGGCCGCAAAACTGGCAAGAGCCCGCTGGTGGCTTATGGCGCGATGGACAAGAAGTTTGCCTGGGTGGGCCCGGTGGCTTGTCTGATTCCCACGATCATTCTGCCGTATTACTGCGTGATCGGCGGCTGGGTGCTGCGCTATCTGGGCGCGTTTGTCACCGGCGGCGGTACGGCTGCCGCTGCAGATGGGTTCTTTACCGGCTTTATCACCAGCCAGTTCAGCCCGATTATCTGGTTTGTCCTGTTCCTCGCGGCGACGGTGCTGGTGGTTTACAAGGGCGTAAGCAACGGCATTGAGCGCTTCTCCAAGGTGATCATGCCGGTTCTGCTGCTGATGATCATGGCCATTGCCGCTTTCTCGCTGACGCTCAGCCACACCGACGCAAACGGCGTGACCCGCACCGGCCTTGAGGGCATGAGGGTGTACATGATCCCCAACTTTGCGGGCATGACGGTCGGCCGCTTCCTGGTTGTGCTGATGGATGCGCTGGGCCAGCTGTTCTATTCCATCTCCGTGGCGATGGGCATCATGATCGCCTATGGTTCCTACGTCAGGAAGGAGACCAACATCGTCAAGTCCGTCAATCAGATCGAGATCTTTGACACCGTGGTGGCGTTCCTCGCGGGTCTGATGATTGTCCCGGCGGTGTATACCTTCATGGGTACCGAGGGCATGAGCGCGGGCCCGAGCCTGATGTTCATCTCCCTGCCGAAGGTCTTTGAGGCGATGGGCTCCGTCGGTACGCTGGTGGGCGTGGTATTCTTTGTGATGGTCGCCTTTGCTGCGCTGACCTCGTCCGTTTCGGTCATGGAGGCGGTGGTTTCCTCTGTCATGGACAGATGGCATGTGAGCCGGAACAAGGCAACCGCTGGCGTTGCTGTCTTTGCGCTTGTCGGCGGCATTGTCGTCTGTTTGGGCTACAATGTCTGGTATTTTGATCTGCGCCTGCCCAACGACAGCGTGGGCCAGATTCTGGACGTTATGGACTACATCAGCAACTATGTGCTCATGCCGGTGGTGGCGCTGGCCAGCTGCGTGATGGTCGGCTGGACGCTGGGACCGAAGTCCGTCATCGACGAGGTGACGCGCAATGGCGAGCGCTTTGGCCGCGGGAAGCTCTATGTGGCGATGATCAAGGTTGTCGCGCCGGTGATGCTTGTGTTCCTGCTGCTGCAGTCGTTGGGTGTGTTCAGCCTGTAATTGAAAATGAAGAGAGCTGCATGGCATTTGCTGTGCAGCTCTTTGGTTTTGTTTATACAAGCATAGCGGGCGCGGCATTTGCCGCGTCCGCTTTTACAGTTCATTCAGGTCTGCTGCGGGCAGATCGTTTTCGATGTTGTCGCGTGCCAGATCGTTGTCGATCACCGGATAGATTTCTCCGGGAATCGGGCGCTCATCCTCTTCTCTCTGATTGCGCCGCCTGTAAGTCTTGCTGTTTGGTTCGTGCATGATATCACCCCAGGGACAGCATACCCGGAATGCAGAAAACAATACGGGCGGTAGAAAAATGAAAAAGCCTATTTCCATGGAAAGCGGTTTATGCGATAATATAGATAGAATTCGAAAGGAGGATGACCCTATGCGCAAATTTCTTTCCATGATGCTTTCGCTGGTCCTGCTGCTTTCCATGTTTGCAGGTATCGCCGGAGCGGAAGCAACGCTGTCGGATGACGTCGTCATTCTGTATACCAACGACGTGCATACGTATATCGACGGTGCGTTGAGCTATGACGTGATTGCGGGCGTCAAGAATGAACTCCTCAAGCAGTATAAGCATGTGCTGCTCGTCGATGCGGGTGACCATATCCAGGGCACGGCCTATGGCTCTATGGATAAGGGCGAATCTATCATCAAGCTGATGAACGCTGCGGGCTATGATCTGGCCACGCTGGGCAATCATGAGTTTGACTATGGCATGGAGGGCTGCATCGCGATCCGCGAATGGGCCGAGTTCCCGTATGTTTCCTGCAACTTCTACAACGAAGAATTCTTTGAGCGCAAGGACAACGTGCTGGACAGCTACAAGATCTTTGAATGCGGCGACGTGAAGCTGGCGATCATCGGCGCCACCACGCCGGAATCCTTCACCAAGTCCACGCCGGCATATTTCCAGGATGAAACCGGCGCATACATCTACGGCATCTCCGGCGGCGATAACGGCGAAAAGCTGCAGGCTGACATGCAGGCTGCGATCGATTTCGCGACCGCCGCGGGCGCGACCGTGATCGTCGGTCTGGGCCATCTGGGCGACGATCTCTCGTCCCTGCCGTGGACCAGCGAGGAGACCATCGCGAACGTCTCCGGTCTGGACGCGTTCATCGACGGCCATTCCCACAGCGCTGTCAAGGCCAAGGAAGTCGCCGGCAAGGACGGCGAAGCTGTGCTCCTGACCCAGACGGGCGAATACTTCAATCGCATCGGCATGATGGTCATCGACGCTGAGACTGGCGCGATTGCGACCGACTTCATCGAGCTGGTTGAGCTGACGGAGACCACCAAGGACGCCGACGGCAACGACGTGACCAACGTGATCGGCTATGAGCTCGCATCCGAGCTGTACACCGGCGAAAAGTGGGTGAGCGACGAGACCGTGGCCGCGATCAAGAACGACTGGATCGCCGCTGTGGACGAGCAGCTTGGCGCTGTGATCGGCTCTACCGCGCTGACCTTTGATAACTACGATGCGGATGGCAACCGTCTGGTCCGCAGCCAGGAAACCAACACCGGCAACTTCGCTGCCGACGCGCTGTACTTCCTGTTTGACGACATGGGTCTGGACGTCGATGTGTCGATCATGAACGGCGGCGGCGTGCGCAATAAGGCCGTCACCGGCGAGATCTCCTACAAGACCTGCAAGGAAATCCATACCTTCGGCAACGTCGCCTGCCTGCAGACCATCACCGGTCAGCAGCTGCTCGACGCGCTGGAGTGGGGCGCGCGCTTTGCCGGCAACGGCCAGGAGAATGGCGGCTTCCTGCATGTTTCCGGCATGACCTACAAGATTGACTCCGCTTATCCGGAATCCACCGTCGCGGACGACAAGGGCGTGTGGGTCAGCGGCCCGACCGCCGGCTATCGCGTGCATGACGTGAAGGTCTACAACAAGGAGACCGGCGCGTATGAGGCGCTGGACCTTGCCGCGAACTACAATCTGGCTGGCTACAACTACACGCTGCGCGATCTGGGCGACGGCTTTGCGATGTTCGACGGCGCGGTAAACGTGCTGGACTACGTCATGGAGGATTACATGGTTCTGGCGAACTACGTGCAGGGCTTCGAAGGCGGCGTGGTGGAGGCGGCGAATTCTCCGCTGCTGGCCAAGTACCCGGGCATCCTGCTGGACTATGGCACCGTGAATGGCAGCGGCCGCATCGAGATCGCGGAAGTGACCAAGTAATACGATTCTCAGATTAAAAAGCATCGTAAAACTGCGCGAAGCGAAGAAGGGGTTTGGGGACGATGTCCCCAAGCAGGTTTGGGCGGCAGCCCAACGTTTCCCGTACGTGAATAAGCGCAGACCAATTTGAGATTGGCATAAGCCAAAATGACATGACAAAAGCCCCGGCTCAGCCGGGGCTTTTGCTGTGTCGATTAAAGATTGTAATACTTTTCGAATTCGGCGGGATTGGGGATCGCGGCCAGCTGACGGCACTCCTGACGCTTGGCCTTGATGAAGTTCAAGAGGAGCTCCTCGGGGAATACGCCGCCGGCAGTCAGGTAATCGTGATCCTTCTCCAGCGCGTCGAGCGCCTCCTCCAGCGAGGTCGGCAGACCTTTGAGCTTCTTCTTTTCCTCCTCGGGGAGGTTGTACAGGTTCATGTCGTACGGGCCCCAGCCATTCTTATGCGGATCGATCTTGTTCTTCACACCGTCCAGACCGGCCATCAGCAGCGCTGCATAGCAGAAGTACGGGTTGCAGGTCGCGTCCGGATTGCGCAGCTCGAAGCGGCGCTTGTTGGGCGCCTTGGCGTAGGCCGGGATGCGGATGACCGCGCTGCGGTTGCTCGTCGCATAGCCGACGGTCACCGGTGCCTCGAAGCCCGGAACAAGGCGCTTGAAGGAGTTGGTGCTCGGGTTGGTCAGCGCGCACAGGGAGGCGATGTGATGCAGCAGGCCGCCCATGAAGTAGTGCGCGGTCTCGCTCAGGTGCGCATAGCCGTTGTCATCGGAGAAGACTGGCTCGCCGTCCTTGAGCAGGAGCATATGCACGTGCATGCCGCTGCCCGCCTCGCCGTAGATCGGCTTGGGCATGAAGGTCGCGCTCTTGCCGTACTTAAGCGCCGTGTTGTGGATGATGTATTTGATCATCATGGTCGCGTCGGCCATCTCGGACATCTTGCCCAGCTGCGGCTCGATCTCGAACTGACCGGAAGCGGCAACCTCAGGATGATGATAGTTGATCTCGATGCCCATGTCCTTCATGTGCATGCACATTTCGCTGCGGCATTCGTACGCCTGATCAAACGGCTTGGCGATGTGATAGTTCTTCTGCTTGGGCACGACGACGCCCATGCCCTGCACACCGCTGTTCCAGTAGGACTGATTGGCGTCCAGCTGCACGGAGATGGAATTGGGCTGAACCTCCCAGCCGACCTGATCAAAGAGATAGAACTCAAACTCCGGCAGGATCAGCATCGTATCGGCGACGCCGCTGTCCTTCATGTACTGCTCGGCGGCGAGCACGATATTGCGCGGATACTGCGCAAGCGGGCGGTTTTCCGGGCTGTCGATGATCATGGCGTTGCCGGTCATGGACAGCGTGGGGATCTGGCAGAAGGGATCGACGACGGCCGTATCCGGATCGGGGATAAAGACCATGTCGCTCTTTTCCACGACGGCATAGCCGTAGTTGGACGCGTCAAAGCCGATGCCGCTTTTCATCGTGTCTTCGCTGAAATTCTCCGCCGGGATGGTGACGTGACGGTACTGACCGTTGATGTCGACCATCTTGAAATCGATCATCCGGATGCCGTGCTCCTTGATGAGCTCGAGGACATCCTGCACACTCTTTGCCATAATGCCTCTCCTTTTTCGGGGGATTGTTTGAAAATAGTATACCATGTTTTCGCGCTTCGTCAAACAAAAAACACGCCCGATTTTCTCGGACGTGCATGAATTTCGATTGTGATGGACGAGGATTACCACTTCTGTTCGCGGAAGGTGATGGAGCCGGTCTCGGCGTCCATGGCATCCACGATAGCCAGAGACTCCAGATCATAGCCCAGATTGCGGATCACGCGGCCGCCGATCTGGAAGCCCTTCTCGATTGCGATGCCCAGACCCTCGACGGTGGCGCCGGCAGATTCCGCGATGGAAATCAGGCCCTGCAGGGCGCAGCCGTTGGCCAGGAAATCGTCGATGATGATCAGATGATCGTCCGAACTGAGGAACTTCTTGGAGACGATGACCTGGTTTCTGTTCTTGTGGGTAAAGGACTCGACCTCGGCGACATACATCTCGCCTTCGATGTTGATCGACTTGGACTTCTTGGCAAAGACCATCGGAACGCCGAATTCCTTGGCCACGAAGCAGGCAATGCCGATGCCGGAGGCTTCAATGGTCAGCACCTTGGTGACGTGCTTGTCGGCAAAGCGGCGCTTGAACTCCCTGCCGATCTCTTCCATAAGGGAAATATCCATCTGATGATTCAGAAAGCTGTCAACCTTCAGGACATTGCCGGGCTTGACAATGCCGTCCTTCATGATTCGTTCTTCTAAGAAATTCATAGGTGCACCTCCTAAAGAATGGAAACAGTATAACACATTCCAGCCGGGTTGTCAGTCATTTTCTTTGAAGATGATATTGTGCTTGGTTGGAGGCTGTGCTAAAATGCTCCCGTTGCATGGAATGCTTCGCGATGATGGGGGAGGACACGGAAGATGCTGCGGACATTGGCGATGGGGCTGCGCAGGGATTTCAGCGATATTTTCGGTTTTCACGATGAGGACGCCAAGGGCCGCACGGTGTATATCTTCTGTGTGATCCTCAATGCATTTTACAATGTGTTCATCACCGGCGTGTTTTACACGGGCTTTCTGTCGATGAACGGTATGTCCATCACTGATGCGGGCGTTATCACGTTCATCCCGTATCTGGGCAACCTCTTCAGCGTATTCTCTTCCAAGATTCTGCGGCACTTCAGGCGGCGCAAGCCCATCATGATCGCGGCGAAGATCTACTTCTATGCCATGTATATTCTGGCAGCGACGGTGATGCCGCGGTTTGTTCTCGATCCGCAGCAGCGGCTGTATTGGTTTGCGGCGATCGTGTTCCTGGCGTATGCGCTGTATGCGCCGTTTGATCCCGGCTTTGTCATCTGGTTCTATCGCTTCTTCCCCCAGGACGACGCCCGCCGCTCGCGCTACCTGCTCTATCAGCAGATCGCCGCGTCGATCATCTCCAGCGTCATCCTGATCTTCTCCAGCGTGATCACCGACGCGGTCACCAATGCGCAGAATCAGCGTGCACTGATCGACGGCCTGCGCTATTTTGCCTTTGCGCTGGTGCTGCTGGAGATCGCCATTCAGGTTCAGGCCAAGGAATACCCTGTCCCGCCGGAGGAGCCGCTGCGCCTTGCGCAGGTTTTCGCGCTGCCGCTGCGCTATAAGAAGTTCATGTACTGCACGCTGGTCATGTTTGCGTGGAATTATATTTCTAACCTCAATAACGGCCTGTGGAATTATCATCTGCTCAACCACATGCAGTTTTCCTATACGCTCATCAATGCCATGTCGGTGCTTTATACGGTGATTCTGCTTTCTCTCTCCGGATTCTGGCAGCGCGTGCTGGCGCGCTATTCGTGGATCAGGACATTCGGCCTGGCGCAGCTGATCTGGGTGCCGACAGAGTTTCTGTTCTTTGCGATGTCGCCGGAAACTGCATGGCTGTATGTGCCGCTGTGCTTCGTGCAGAATGTGCTCACGGCGGGCATCAATCTCTCCTATGCCAATGTGCTGTATATGAATCTTCCCAGGGATAATGAGACGGCGCTGATCGCCTTCAATACGCTTGGAAGGAACTTCCTTGCGTTCCTCGGCTTGCTGACGGGAACATATGTCAGCTCGATCACGGGTGACGCGACCGCCTCTTTTATGGGCATGCAGGTGTATTCCGTGCAGTTCACTTGTCTGCTGCGCGCGGCAACGCTCTTTGCGCTGGGAATGATTCTCGTTTTGCGCTGGCGCTCATTCACGCCGGATGCGGATGTGGCGGCGCTTGAGGAGGCGGATGCGGTCCGAAAACGGCTCAAAGACGCGCAAAACCGAAGGCACGTATGAAAAAACAAGATATCAGGGCGCTCTCGAATCCGGGAGCGCCTTTTCACACAAGTTGAAAAGATGAAAATAATTCTCAGAAATTTCAAAAAACCGCTTGACAAATGAGAATGATTATCATATACTATGATCACAGGAACGAAAACACCAAGAACAAATAAAAAATCAGCATAAAGGAGAATAAAAATATGAAGCAGTTTGAATGTGTTTGCAGCTACATCTACGACCCGGCCATCGGCGATCCGGACGGCGGCATTGCCCCGGGCACGGCCTTTGAGGATATCCCGGAGGATTGGGTTTGCCCGGTCTGCGGCCTGGGCAAGGACGCCTTCACCGTGATTGAATAATCGCAGCACAGTACCGACATGAAACACCGGTCCCCATTGACCGGGGACCGGCGCTTCTTTTAGGCAGAGACCAAATTCAGAAAGGAGAACCATCATGAACAGCAAGATCGTTTCCCTGCTTAACGAGCAGATCAACAAAGAATTCTACAGCGCTTATCTTTATCTGGATATGGCCATTTATTATGAGCAGCTGGATCTGGACGGCTACGCCAACTACTATACCATTCAGGCACAGGAAGAACGCGATCATGCGCTGCTGTTCATGAAGTACATGCAGAGCAACGGCCTGAAGGTGACCCTCGAGGCCATCGGTAAGCCGGACAAGGAATTCAGCTCTGTGCTGGGGCCCCTGGAGATCGCTGCCGAGCATGAGCGCTATGTGACCAGCCTGATCCACAATATCTACCGCGAGGCGCAGGCAGACGGAGATTACCGCACGATGAAGTTCCTGGGCTGGTTTGTTGATGAGCAGATGGAAGAGGAAGAGTCGGCCGACAAGATGATCAGCCAGTACAGGCTCTTCGGCCAGGATCCGCGTGGGCTGTACCTGCTCAATCAGGAATATGCCGGCAGGGTCTACACCGCACCGTCCCTGACGCTTTAATCGAACTTAAGCATCACAGAAGGAGAGATGAGCATGAATCCCAAGGCGCTCTTTAACATCACCTACGGCCTGTATTGGCTCTCCGTCAGGTCTTACGGACAGGACAACGCCTGTATCATCAATACCGCCGTGCAGGTGGCCAGCGACCCGCTGACCGTCTCTATCTCGCTTAACAAGGCGAATAAGACGCATGACATGATCATGGAGAGCGGCCGTTTCAATGTGTCGGCCCTGACGGTTGATACGCCGTTTGAACTATTCCAGCGCTTTGGCATGCAGTCCGGCCGGGATGTGAACAAGTTCATCGGCTTTGATGATGTCGAGCGTACGCAGAACGGCATGTATGTGCTCAAGCGCTACGCCAATGCCTATCTCTCCTTAAGGCTCCTGCGCACGGTGGATCTGGGCAGCCATACGCTGTTTATCGCTGCGCTGGAGGATGCGCAGGTGCTTTCGGATCGCCCGTGCTGTACCTATGGATATTATCAGAGCGACATCAAGCCCAAGCCGCAGCAGCCTAAGAAGAAAGGCTGGATCTGCTCGGTTTGCGGCCATGTGTATGAAGGGGAAGCGCTTCCCGAGGATTATGTCTGCCCGTTGTGCAGGCATGGCCGGGAAGATTTCCGTTCGATTGGCTGAGGTGATGAGTGAAACAATGGTATATCCGCCGTTACCCTGGTATAATTGAAAATAATTCTCAAAAATAACAGTTTTGGTATTTACAAATGAGAAGTATTATCATACAATATATCCAGAAAGAAAAACGAAAGGAGAAAAACGGATGAGTACAAGGATCAGCGCACAGGCCAAGACAGTGCTCAATGTCCTGGCGGAGCGCCGATGCCATCTGACAGCGGAGGAGATCCTGGCAAGCCTGGACAGTATTGGCACTGCGACGGTCTATCGCGCGCTGGATCATCTGACCGAGCTGGGCCTGATCCGGCGGCTGTCGCTGGGAAAGAAGAGTGCAGTGTACGAATATGTGAGAGATTCTCATGTGCACTTTGTCTGCAATCGTTGTGGCCAGGTGTACGATATCCAGGCAGATTTCTCCGGCATGGTGAAGGAAGCTGCCAAAGTTTGCGGTCATCATGTCAACTGGGCCGAGATCACGGCGCACGGCATGTGCAGCGCATGTGTGGATCAATTGGACGATGAGGATGCTGCGTCGGCATCCAACGAATAAAGCAACATCAAAAGAAAAAAGGGAGGAAAAGAAATATGAAGAAGTTTGTTTGCCCGGTTTGCGGTTATGTGCATGAAGGAGAGTCTGCCCCGGAGAAGTGCCCGCTGTGCAAGGTGCCGGGCGAGAAGTTCAAGGAGATGACCGGCGAGAAGACCTGGGCTGCCGAGCATGTGGTCGGCGTGGCGAAGGGCGCGCCGGAAGAGATCATTCAAGGTCTGCGCGAGAATTTCGAGGGCGAGTGCTC
>SVGO01000091.1 GCA_015056305.1 Clostridiales bacterium
CAGTAGGAGTAGAACTGCGTGGCGATGTAGTTGAACATAACCGTCGAGAGCAGTTCGCTCACGCCGAACTTGGCCTTGAGCAGGCCCGGCAGCGCGCCCCAGCATGCACCGCCGATCATGCCAAAGAGCATGATGCTCGGCAGCGCCAGCGCGCGGGGGAGATTGGTGTTGAGCGCGAAGACGATCGCCAGCAGAAGGCCCATGATCATCTGGCCCTCGCCGCCGATGTTCATGATGCCGCTGCGGTAGGCGACGCAGATACCCACGCCGACGATGGTCAGCGGCGTCATGATGTTGATCACGCCGGAGAGATTCTTGAACGAGGTGAACG
Organism: Clostridiales bacterium; assembly: GCA_015056305.1. Lineage (GTDB taxonomy): Bacteria > Bacillota > Clostridia > Christensenellales > Aristaeellaceae > Ventricola. Next base: position 332 of record SVGO01000091.1, read on the forward strand.
GGTAGCAGAAGATGACCCAGAAGGTCTTGAGCACGTCTGCGCCCAGCACGGCCAGGATCAGCGAAGCAACGCCCAGCGTCAGCACGGCGGCGAGCAGGATGACGCCGACGGTGTAAATCAATTTGAAATTCTTCATACTTCTTTCACTCCTGCCATCATCATGCCCAGCTTGCGCTGCGTTGCCTCGCCGTGGCCCAGCGTGCGCTGGATCTGTCCCTTGAAGATGACGGCGATGCGGTCGGAGAGGTTGATGATCTCCTCAAGCTCCTCGGAAATCAGCAGAATGCCCACGCCGCTGTCGCGAAGGGCGAGCAGCTGCTTGTGGATGAATTCCGCCGCGCCCAGGTCGAGGCCGCGGATCGGATAGACCGCGATGAGGAACTTCGGGCCGCGGTTGATTTCGCGGGCGAGGATGACCTTCTGAATGTTGCCGCCGGACAGGGAGCCGGCCGCGACATTGACGCTCGAGCAGCGGATGTCGAACTTCTCGCGCAGCGCGTCGGCGTTCTCGTCGATCTTCTTGTTATTGATGAGCACGCCGCCCAGGGAGAAGGGGGACTTGGCGATATCCTTGAGCACCAGATTCTCGCGGATGCTCATGCTCGGCACGATGCCCTCGATGTTGCGCTCCTCAGGCACGTAGCCCATGCCCTGAGCGATGATCTGCTTGGGGCTCTTGCCAACCAGGCTCACGCCGTCCAGCAGCACCTCGCCGCTCTCGATCACGCGAAGACCGGTCAGGGATTCGGCGAGCTCGCGCTGGCCGTTGCCGGATACGCCCGCAAGGCCGACGATCTCGCCCGCGCGGACGGTGAGGTTGAGCTTGTTGAGCACCATGTTGCCCCGGTCGCCGCGAACGAAGAGGTTGTGCACCTCCAGCATGGGCTTGCCCGGCTGGCGCTTGCTTTGGTTGGTCGGCAGATAGACCTCGTGGCCGGTCATCAGCGCGGCGATATCCGCGGCGGAGTGATCGGCCGTGTTGCCGCGGAAGACGAGCTTGCCGCCACGCAGGATCGCGACCTTGTTGGACAGCGCCTTGACCTCGGCGAGCTTGTGGCTGATGAAGATGATAGACAGCTCATTGGACATGCGTTTGAGCAGTGCGATGAGCTCGTCCGTCTCCTGCGGGGTCAGGGCAGAGGTCGGTTCGTCCAGAATCAGGAACTTCGCGCCGAAGCACAGCGTCTTGACCAGCTCCACACGCTGCTGCTCGCCGACGGAGAGCTGCCAGATATAGGCGTCCGGATCGACAGCCAGACCGTAGTGCTCGGAGATGGCGATGATGTGGCGGCGTACGGCGTCCAGATCCAGCTTGGCGGCCTTCTTCAGGCGCTCAAGCGTGTGATTGCCTGCCTGCCCGGTCTTGAGCTGGGAGAGGCCCAGCGCGATGTTTTCCGTGACGGTCAGGTTCGGTACGAGCATGTACTGCTGATGCACCATGCCGATGCCGCAGGCGAATGCGTCGCTGGGGGATTTGAAGACAACTTCCTTGTTGTTGATGTAAATCTTGCCCTCATCCGGCGTATACAGACCCATCAGGATATTCATCAGCGTGGTCTTGCCTGCGCCGTTTTCGCCGACGAGCGCCAGCACCTCGCCCTTGCCCACGGACAGGGAGATGTCGCTGCAGGCGACAATGCCGGGGAAGCGCTTGGTGATGTGATCGATGCGAAGGCTGGTGATCGGGGTGGACATGCACATACCTCCGTGGTGTCAGACATGGAAGGGGAGAAGCCCTGCTTGGAAAAAAGGACTGCCGGAAGGAATCGGGCAGTCCTTTTGTTTACGAAGCGATTACTTGAGCTCGACACCGCTGAAGTCAACGGTGTTGGGAGCAGCGATCATGGAGTCCAGCGCAGTCTGCGCGGCAGCCTTCACGTCCTCGGGCAGCAGCTCGGTGTTCTCGGAGAAGGTGTACACAAAGCCGCCGTTGTTGTAGTTGAGCGGGATGTTCTCGCCGCCGGTCTTGCCCTCGCCGGTGCGCTTGATCAGCTCGACGATGACAGCAGAGTAGTCGTAGTCCGCAGCAGCGCGCACGACGTTCGGGAAGTCGACGATCTGAGAGGTGGTCTGGCCAACCCAGGTCACGCCCTCGGAGGAATCGACGATGCGGATCGCGCCGACAGCCTGCTGAGCCGGGCCGGTGAGCACGTCGCAGCCAGCCTCGATGAAGGTCTTGCCGATGTCGCCGGCGCCGACGGTGTCAGAGAAGCTGCCGGTCCAGGAGAGCATGTACTCGACGTCAGCCTTGGTGTCGTTGAGGCCCTTGACGAAGCCGCGGACAAAGCGCGCAGAGTCGCCGCCGTCGGTGGAGCCAACGATGCCGACCTTGCCAACCTTGGTGGTCAGGGCAGCGATCACGCCGTTGATGTAGCCCGGCTCTTCGGACATCGGCATGTAGGTGAAGATGTTGTCGCCCAGGATCTGGTCGCTGGTGCCCAGCGCGAAGACTTGATCCGGGTACTCCTCGGCCATCTCCGTGGTGGCGGCGGTGAACTGAGCGCCGTGCACGATGATCACGTCGTAGTTCTCAGCCAGCTGATCCAGGGTGTTCGGGGCGTCCGGGATCTGGACGGACTCGACCGGGGTATACTCGATCTCATAGCCCATCTCGATGGCTTTCTTCACGCCGATGTCCATGCTCTGGCACCAGCCCTTATCGTCGACGGTATCGGAGTAAACAATGGCGATGGAGACGCTCTCAGCGACGGCGGTGCAGGCGATGGCCAGCATCAGCAGGGCCGCGAGAAGAACAGCAATCTTCTTCATGACGAAATGCTCCTTTATACATATGTCGGAAGGGAGATTCGTGCGTGTTGTTCGCACAAATCAGATTCATCTCGGAAATCTTACGCGAAAAATGCCTGCTTGTCAACACAAAACCCGATGATTTAACAAACTGATAATATAAATGTTCGGAATTTGCGGTTTGTTGACAAAGAGAGGATATTTCTTCTATAATATATGATGAATTTGTACGTGCCGCAGAAAATGTGCGGCGGAGGTTTGCGATGGCAAAATACAGAAGCTATGTCCTTGCCAGTACCCTGGAGGAGGCTTACGCGCTCAATCAGAAGAAGAGCAGTGTGATTGTTGCGGGCAATATGTGGCTGCGCATGTGCGGCCTGAATAAGCAGACGGCGATCGACCTGTCTGCGCTGCATCTGGATGAAATTGAGGAAACGGAGAATACCTTTGTCGTCGGCTCGATGACGACGCTGCGCCAGCTGGAAACGCATCCGGGTCTTCACGCGGCGTTTGGCGGCGTGTTTGCCAAGGCGCTTGCGCCGATCGTGGGCACGCAGTTTCGCAATGGCGCGACTGTCGGCGGCAGCGTATACAGCCGCTTCGGATTCTCGGATGTCAGCGCTCTGCTGCTGGCATTGGACGCGGAGGTTGTCCTCTATAAGCGCGGCGCGGTTAAGCTGGCCGACTATCAGCAGGAAGCCTGGGATCGCGATATCATCACGCATATCCGCATCCCCAAGGGACAGACAGCCGATGTGCAGAGCGTTCGCGTGAGCGGCACGGACATTCCCACGCTGGTGTGCGCAGCGGCGAAGTCTGAGCGCGGTGTGCGCATCGTGCTGGGTGCTCGTCCTGCGCGTGCGGTGATTGTCGCGGACGGTCTTGCGCCGGATGCGCCTGCGTATGTATATGAAGAAATCGCCGAAAAGACGGCGTTTGGCACGAATCTTCGCGCCAGCGAGGCATACAGAAGGAAGATCGCGCCCGTGCTCATGGCGCGAGCGGTCAAAGGTTGTCAGGAGGTGACGCAGGATGAACGTTGAATTCACGCTCAACGGACGCAAGGTATCCGCTGCGATTGAGGCGGACGATTCTCTGTTTACCGTTCTGCGCGGTCTTGGCATGTATTCCGTCAAGTGCGGCTGCGAGACGACCAACTGCGGATTGTGCACCGTCCATATGGACGGAAAGGCTGTTCTGTCCTGCTCGGTGCCGGCTGCGCGCTGCGCGGGCCATGCGATCACCACACTGGAAGGCCTGCAGGAGGAAGCAAGGCGACTGGGCGAGTGCCTCGCCGGCGAGGGTGCGGAGCAGTGCGGCTTCTGTGCGCCGGGCATGATGATGAACGTATTCGCGCTGGCCAAGGAAAATCCGCGCGCCACGGAAGCGGAGATCGACGCCTATCTGGCGGGCAATCTGTGCCGTTGCTCAGGCTATGTGAGCCAGCGCCGCGCGGTAAAGAAGTATCTGGACATGGTCGCGGGGGAGGTGGGCGCATGAGCGAGGCGAAGAAGAGCCGCGTCATCGGCGGCATCGGCAAGCCTGTGCCCAAAAAGGACGCGCCTGCGCTGCTGACCGGCAAGCCGGTGTATGTCGCGGATATCGCGCCGAAGGACTGCCTGTGCGTCAAGCTTCTGCACAGCCCGCATGCGCATGCCATCATCGAGGAAATCGACGTATCCCGCGCCGAAAAGCTGCCGGGCGTTGCCTGCGTGATTACCTATAAAGATGTGCCGGATGAGCGCTTTACGCAGGCCGGACAGACGTATCCGGAGTTCAGTCCGTATGACCGCCTGATTCTGGACAGGCATCTGCGCTGCGTGGGCGATCCGGTCGCCATCGTCGCTGCGGAGACGGAGCGTCAGGCGCTGGCGGCGATGAAGCTTATCAAGGTGAAATATCAGGTACTGCCTGCGATCCTCGACGCGAAGGAAGCGATGGACAATCCCACGCTCATCCATCCGGAGGAGAACTGGCGTGCGCTTGTGCCCTCCTGCGGCGCAGACAACAGGCGAAATCTGGTTGCCGCCGGCGAAGACGCCGAGGGGGATATTGAGGCGGAGCTTGCTGCCTGCGATATTGTGATCGATCAGGAATACTCTTCTCAGGCTAATCAGCAGTGCATGATGGAGACCTTCCGCGCATTTACCCGCATGGATTACTACGGCAGGCTGGAGGTCGTCTCCTCTACGCAGGTGCCCTTCCATGTACGCCGCATCATCGCAAACGCGCTGAATGTCCCCAAGAGCCGCGTGCGCGTGGTTAAGCCGCGCATCGGCGGCGGATTCGGTGCGAAACAGACCGCAGTCTGCGAGCAGTACCCGGCGATTGTGACGATGAAGACCGGCCGTCCGGCGATGATCATCTATACCCGCGAGGAGTCGATGACCCTGTCTTCGCCGCGCCATGCGATGACCATGCATGTGCGCCTGGGCGCGATGAAGGACGGCACCATCCGCGCGATCGATCTGCATACGCTCTCCAATACCGGCGCATATGGCGAGCATGGACCGACGACCGTCGGCCTCTCCGGCCACAAATCCATCCCGCTGTATACGCATCATATGAAAGCCTTCCGCTTTGCCTGGCATACAGTGTATACCAATACCATGAGCGCGGGCGCGTATCGCGGCTACGGCGCGACGCAGGGCTTGTTTGCGGTGGAGTCCGCCGTCAACGAGCTGGCGCACGCGCTTCATATGGATCCGGCGAAGCTGCGCGAGCGCAACATCGTGCGCGAGGGAGAGGTGATGCCGGCTTATTACGGCGAAACCGCGCAGAGCTGCACCATCGATCGCTGCATCGCTCATGCCAAGGAGATGATCGGCTGGGAGGAAAAATACCCGTCCAGAACGATGGATAACGGCCATGTCCGCGCGGTCGGCATGGCGCTGGCCATGCAGGGATCGGGCATTTCCCATGTCGATACCGGCGCGGTCATGATCCGCCTGGGCGACGAGGGCATCTACAATATGTCCATCGGTGCGACGGACATGGGCACCGGCTGCGATACGATTCTGGCGCAGATCGCGGCGCAGAGCCTGGAATGCTCCGTGGACAACATCACCGTTCACGGCGTGGACACCGATACATCGCCGTATGACTGCGGCTCTTACGCCTCCAGCACGACCTATGTCACCGGCATGGCCGTCGTCAAGACCTGCGAGGAGATTAGAAAGAAGATCATCCGCGTCGGCGCGAAGCTGCTGGATTGTCGGGAGGACGAGGTGCTCTTTGAGGGCGATCGTGTCGTGAAGGTCGATGAGAGTGCATTCGTGACCCTTTCGCAGATCGCCGAGAAGCACATGATGTGCGGCGTGGAGGATATCTCCGCCTGTGTGTCCAGTGGCTCGGAGGTTTCGCCGCCGCCGTTTATGTGCGGCTGCGCGGAGATCGATCTGGATCCGCTGACCGGCGAGGTCAAGCTGGTGGATTATGTCGGCGTGGTCGACTGCGGCACGGTCATCAACCCCAATCTGGCCAAGCGTCAGACGGAGGGCGGTCTGCTTCAGGGTATCGGCATGGCGCTTTACGAGCGTCCGACGATCGATCATCTCGGCCGCACGGTCAGCAATTCTTTCCTGCAGTACAAGATCCCCGCGCGTATCGACGCGCCAAGCATCCGCGTGGAATTTGAGCCGAGCTACGAGCCAACCGGCCCGTTCGGCGCAAAATCCATCGGCGAGATCGTGATCAACACGCCGTCCCCGGCGATCGCCGATGCGGTGTATAATGCCAGCGGCGTGCGCGTGCGCCATCTGCCCATTACCAGCGAGAAGATCCTGCTGGGCGAACGCGAATGAGCACAAAGCACATGAGGCTGGGCATCGTGCTGCTGGCTGCAGGACGAAGCAGCCGCTTCGGAGCAAACAAACTGCTGGCCGATTTTGAAGGCAGACCGATGGTCTGTCGCGCGCTGGACGCCGCCAAGGAGGTCTGTGCTGCCCGCGTCGCCGTCGTGACGGGCAATGAGGCGATCGGGCAGCTGGCGCAGACGTACGGCTATAGCGTGATCGCCAATCATTCGCCCGAGTTAGGCCAATCCTATTCAATCCGTCTGGGCGTGAGCGCCATGCAGGACATGGATGCGGTGCTGCTGATGGTGTGCGATCAGCCGCTTTTGACAGGTGAGTCGCTCGCACGGCTGCTCGAATGGTTTGTATCCGGCGGAAAGGGAATTGCCTGCCTGCGCGATCAGAGCCACATGGGCAATCCGGCGGTGTTTGACGTGAAATATTTCCCTGATCTGCTTGCCCTCGAGGGCGATCGAGGTGCAAAAGGTATCCTGCGCGCGCACGAGGACGACCTCATCGTGGTTGATGCAATTGGAAAAAACGAACTCAGCGATGCGGACACGCCGCAGATGCTGGAAAGAATAAAATCGGAATAAGCAGGGATGCCTGAGTAGGACAGGGCTCATAAAACAGAAACGATCTGGAGGAAAAAGAGCATGATTGGCATTGGAATCTATGTAAAAAACAGTCCCAAAGCCATTGCCTTGTATCAATCGGCCTTCGGGTTGGCGCTTGGGTATCATGTTCTGAACAAGGATGGCACTTATTTTCATTCGGAGCTGAATAGGAACGGCGAACCTTTTTGCTCTGTTGTGGAAGCAAAGCAGGATACTTATACGGACAGGCATCCTATCGAACTGGGGATCGATTTTGATACCCGTGATGAACTGGAACGAGCGTTTACCCTTCTGTCAGATGAGGGAAAGGTGGATATGGCGCTTTGCGAATTGCCATGGAGTCCCTGCGCGGCCATAGTGACCGATCCATTCGGGGTCAGGTGGTTTCTGACAATGCCCCAGCATAGACCGGCGGAGGATTGGTCTCCTGAGAATGAAGCATAATAAGCAACGGCATCGCAGCAAAAATGCGGTGCCGTTGTTGATTGGAAAGGCTTACAGAAACAAAGCTGCATCATAATGCGGCTTTTGCTGCGATATACCTGCGTTGCCATGGAAGTTCCTTTGTTCATCTTAGAGAGAGAAGCGCAAAAGTTGCTGTGCAATCTGCGGCTTGCCAAATCAGGCATAAGTGTTATAATACCGCTGGATTTTCCGCAATGCGGTTTTATGATGGTTCCGAACGACTTTTGTATAGAAGAAAAGGCGGTAGTGCTTCAATGACGAAGGATATGACAAAGGGCGCTCCGGCAGGGCTGATTCTGGGCTTTGCGCTTCCGCTGCTGGCGGGCATGCTCTTTCAGCAGCTGTATAATCTGGTGGATACGATGATCGTCGGCCGCTTTCTGGGCGTGCAGGCGCTGGCGGGCGTGGGCGCGACGGGCTCGGTCAATTTCCTCGTGCTGGGCTTCTGCATGGGCGTGTGCGCAGGCTTTTCGATTCCGGTAGCGCAGTGCTTCGGCGCAGGGGAAGAGGGGCGCATGCGCGAGTTTGAGGCCAATGCAATCTATCTCGCCGCGGCGTTTGCGCTGGTGATCACGACGGTGACCGTGCTGCTGTGCCGACAGATCCTTGTGGCCATGGGTACGCCGCAGGATTGCTTTGACGAGGCATATCAGTACATCTCCGTCATTTTCGCCGGCATTCCGTTCATGGTGCTCTATAATCTGACCTCAGGCTTCCTGCGCTCGCTGGGCGACAGCAAAACGCCGCTGGTGTTCCTGATTATCTCTTCGGTACTCAACGTGGTGCTGGATCTGATGCTGATTCTGGTGTTCCATCTGGGCGTGCGGGGCGCGTCTTTAGCGACGGTGATCAGCCAGGCGATCTCCGGCCTGCTGTGCCTGGGCTGGATCATCTGGAAGGTGCCGGCGCTGCATATCAGCGGCGCACAGTGGAAAGTAAAGCGCAAGCTCATGACCACGCTGTGCTCAAGTGGTATTCCGATGGGTCTGCAGTATTCAATCACGGCGATCGGTACTGTGGTTTTGCAGGTGGCGGTCAATTCGCTGGGCTCGCTGGCAGTTGCTGCGATGACTGCAGCCATCAAAGTCCTTAATTTTCTGGCATGTCCGTTTGATGCGCTGGGCTCCACGATGGCGACCTTTGGCGCGCAGAATGCCGGTGCACGCCGGTTTGAACGTCTGAACAGCGGATTGCTGTCGGCTTCGGTAATGGGTTTTGTCTATTCTGCTGCCGCTTTTGCTGTTGCGTGTTTCTTTGGTGGAAACCTGACGCAGCTCTTTGTCAGCGATGGCGGTGAAGAACTGGTTCGTCTGGCGCATCGGTATATGGTGGTACAGGTGGCGTTCTATCCACCGCTGACGTTGGTGAATGTTGTCCGCTTCATGATTCAGGGCATGGGCTTTTCTGGTTTCGCTGTGATTGCCGGCATACTGGAAATGGTTGCCAGAAGCTTTGCGGGCATTTTTCTGGTGCCTGTGTTGGGCTTCACGGGCGTTACGCTGGGCAGCCCTCTGGCGTGGATTCTGGCGGACGTCTTCCTGATTCCGGCGTATTTCCACTGTAAAAAGAATCTGATGGGGAAGGTCCATCACGCGAAAATCTAAGCATTGTGCGGATTTTGCGCGAGATTCTGAAAATTCGGAATTTTTTTCATTTTCCGTATTGACAATTCGTGTGCACGGTTGTATAATAGGCTTCGCTGATTGAGCAACAGCCCAACAACGAATGGAGAGTTGGCTGAGTGGTCTAAGGCGCACGACTGGAAATCGTGTGTGGGCTGATACCCCACCTAGGGTTCAAATCCCTAACTCTCCGCCAGAAGAAAGACTTCCGAGTGATCGGAGGTCTTTCTTGTTTTATTGCTGTTATATAGGCAAAATGAAGGGGTTTGTGTCCTTTGATTAAAAAATAACTATTACCGTTGGAGAAGTCTGCATAGTTTCACTTTTTTTTACATTGCTTCTTGATTTTATTGGCATGCTGGTGTATCATGTTTATTGTATCATGAGGATAAAGGGGCGGTTATGGGCCGACCCCATCCTAGCACTTGTCACCTGCCATCCGGCAGATGACGACGTACAATAAAAGGAAAGAGGTTACGAGCGATATGGCTAACATTGACCTGAGCAAGTACGGCATTGTCGGCGCGAGCGAGATTGTCTACAATCCGTCCTACGAGCTGCTGTTCGCCGAGGAGACCAAGCCGGAGCTGGAAGGCTTTGACAAGGGCCAGGTTACCGAGCTGGACACCGTCAACGTCATGACCGGTATCTACACCGGCCGTTCCCCCAAGGATAAGTTCATCGTCATGGACGAGAACTCCAAGGACACCGTTTGGTGGACCTCCGACGAGTTCAAGAACGACAACAAGCCGATGTCCGAGGCTGCCTGGGCTGCCTGTAAGGATCTGGCTGTGAAGCAGCTCTCCGGCAAGCGCCTGTTCGTCGTGGACGCCTTCTGCGGCGCCAACCCGGACACCCGCATGGCGATCCGCTTCATCATGGAGGTCGCCTGGCAGGCTCACTTCGTGAAGAACATGTTCATCGCCCCGACCGCTGAGGAGCTCGAGAACTTCGAGCCGGACTTCGTCGTCTACAACGCGTCCAAGGCGAAGGTTGAGAACTACAAGGAGCTGGGCCTCAACTCTGAGACCGTCGCTGCCTTCAACATCACTTCCCGCGAGCAGGTTATCCTGAACACCTGGTACGGCGGCGAGATGAAGAAGGGCATGTTCTCCATGATGAACTACTTCCTGCCGCTCAAGGGCATCGCTTCCATGCACTGCTCTGCC
>SVGO01000092.1 GCA_015056305.1 Clostridiales bacterium
TCAAGGGCATGTGCGATATGCTTCCCTCCGATATGCGCCTGCGCGAGCATGTGCTTTCCATGATCAAGAATAGCTACGGCCAGTACGGCTTCATGCAGATCGAGACGCCGATCGTCGAGCACATTGAGAACCTGACCAGCAAGCAGGGCGGCGACAATGAGAAGCTGATCTTCAAGGTCATGAAGCGCGGCGCAGACCTGCAGCGCGCCATCGATAAGGGCACCGGCGAATACGCCGACAACGGCCTGCGCTATGACCTGACGCTGCCGCTGGCGCGCTACTACGCCTGCAACAAGGAAAAGCTGCCCAGCCCGTTCAAGGCGCTGCAGATGGGCAACGTTTACCGCGCGGACAACCCGCAGAAGGGCCGCTTCCGCCAGTTCACCCAGTGCGACATCGACATTCTGGGCGACGACAGCAACCTCGCCGAGATCGAGCTGATTACCGCGACCGCGTCCATGCTCAGCCAGATCTTTGCCGAGATCAACGTGCAGGGCTTCACCATCCATGTCAACGACCGCCGCATGCTCAGCGCCGTGGCGCTGTGCGCGGGCTTTGGCGAGGACGACATCGGCTCCGTGCTGATCAGCCTGGACAAGTTCGACAAGATCGGCCTGGAGGGCATTGAGAAGGAGCTGCTGGAAAACGGCTACGCCAAAGAGACCGTCGAAAAGTATCTCGCCGTCTATCGCGCCGTGAAGGAAGGCATCACCATCGAGGCGTTCTGCGCGGATATTTCCGAAGAATTCCTGCCGGAAAGCGTCAAGCAGAATCTTGCCGATATCATCGGCTGTGTTGCGCCGGTGCTCGCCGAGGGCGTGAAGATCGTCTTCGATCCGACCCTCGTTCGCGGCATGGGCTATTATACCGGTCCGATCTTTGAGATCACCATGGACGGCTACAACTTCTCCATCGCCGGCGGCGGCCGCTATGACAAGATGATCGGCAAGTTCTCCGGTCAGGACGTTGCGGCCAGCGGCTTCTCCATCGGCTTTGAGCGCATCGTCACCATCCTCAAGGATCACATGCAGGATGTAAGTAAGCTGCCGGAGGGCTCCACCGCCTATCTCATCGGCAACCGCGTCTCCCTGGAGCGCAAGGCCGAGGTGCTCGCTACCGCGCGCAGGATGCGTGAGAGCGGTGCGATCGTCACCGTGATGCCCATGGCCAAGAACATGAAGCACCAGATCGGCCTGCTGGAGGCCGAAGGCTACACCCGCTTTGAAAAGATTTACGAGTAAAGCGGCACAGGGCTGCGTATGTTAAGCAAAAGGAGCAGAGCATGACCAATAAGGGAATTGTCAAGGAAGTCAACGGCGAAATGCTGACCGTTGAATTTGAGCGCCACGAGGCCTGCGGCGACTGCCACGCGTGCATGCATGGCAGCACGGACTGCGCCAAGCACACGATCACCATCGCGGGCAAGGCGGACGTAGGCGATGAGATCGTCGTGGAGATGGACGAATCGCATGTGATGTCGGCTTCTGCGGCGGCCTACATGATCCCGTTTACCGGCTTTATGATCGGCATGATGGGCAGCTATGCGCTGGGCATGAGCGAGCCGGTGATGGCGCTTTGCGCCGTGGCAGGCACGGCGCTGGCCTATCTGGTCATGCGCGTGCTGGATCCGGTTCTTTCCAAGGGGCGCTGGGAGCATCATATTGTCTCCGTGCGCAAGCCCGAAACCAAGTGATTTATTCTGGGAGGTAGTATCATGGCGCAGCATTTTACCAGCGAAACGTTTGAGCAGGCGATCGCGGGCGATAAGCCTGTGCTCGTGGATTTCTGGGCGACCTGGTGCGGCCCGTGCCGCATGATCGCGCCGGTGATCGAGGAGGTCGCCAGTGAGTTTGAGGGCCGCGCCGTTGTTGGCAAGGTCGACGTGGACGAGGAGCCGGGGCTTGCCCAGCGCTTTGGCGTGATGAGCATTCCGACGCTGATCGTCATGAAGGGCGGCAAGGTGGTCGAGCAGGCTGTCGGCGCCCGCGGCAGGGCGGACGTTGCGGCGATGATCAGCCGTCATCTGTAAGAAAAAAATACTTATGGCATCCGAACAAATCGGATGCCGTTTCTTTTTTGCGGGAAAACTTGTCAAAGCTGGATTGAAGAGAGTTATTGATAAAAAAACATTGAGATATGATCGGTTTTTCTTTGAAAAACTTACAGATTGTGTTATAATAATTTTGATTACAATGTCGTCAATGGGCGCATTGTTCCAGTGTCTATTCAAAGCATCTGGCACGACCTGCAGATGGCTTTTGAAACATATTTTTGATCCAAATACAGCATGAGAGGAGGACGGAAGGCATGGCGAAGTTGAGAATCATCCCGCTGGGCGGAATTGGCGAGATCGGCAAAAACATGACCGCGTTTGAGTACGGCGACGACGTGATCGTGGTGGACTGCGGCTCCATTTTCCCCAGGCAGGACATGCTGGGCATCGATCTGGTGATTCCCGACATAACCTATCTGACCAACAATCGCGAACGAGTACGAGCCTATCTGTTTACCCATGGACATGAGGACCATATCGGCGCAGTGCCGTATGTGTTCACGCGTGTGCCCGCGCCGGCCTATGGCACGAAGCTGACCTGCGCGCTCATACGCGGCAAACTGACGGAGCATAATATCTCCGGCATTCACCTCAACGTGATCAAGCCCCGCGACACCGTCAAAATCGGTGCGTTCTCGGTGCAGTTCATGAAGGTGAGCCATTCCATCGCGGGCGCTGTCGCTATGGCCATTACCTGCCCCGCAGGCACGGTGATCGTCACGGGCGACTTCAAGATCGACTATACGCCTATCGATGGAGAGGTTACGGATCTGGGCATGATGGCCGAGTGGGGCAACAGGGGCGTGCTTGCGCTGCTGGCGGATTCCACGAATGTAGAGCGTCCCGGCTATACGATGAGCGAAAAGAAGATCGCCGAGACGTTCCATGGCCTGTTCAAGGACGCAAAGAAGCGCATCATCATTGCGATGTTCGCCTCCAATCTGCACCGCATTCAGCAGGTGGTGGACCTGTGTGTGGAGTTTGGCCGCAAGATCTGCTTTGTCGGCCGCTCGATGGTCAATGTCACCAAGCTGGCGATGGAGATCGGCGAACTCAACATCCCGCCGGAGGTGTTTGTCGAGGTCAGCGATCTGGACTGCTACGAGGATCATGAGATCGTCGTCATGACCACGGGCAGCCAGGGCGAGCCGATGAGCGGCCTGACCCGCATGGCAAACAGCGAACACCGCAAGCTGCAAATCCGCGAAGGAGACATGGTGATCATCTCCGCGACCCCGATTCCGGGCAACGAGATCATGGTCTCGCGCATCATCGACCAGCTCTACCGCATCGGCGCGAACGTCGTGTACAACCGCATCGCGGACGTGCACGTCTCCGGCCACGCCTGTCAGGAGGAGCTCAAGCTGATTCAGGCGCTGGTGCGTCCGAAATACTTCATCCCCGTGCACGGCGAATACAGAATGCTGCAGCGCCATGCCGGCATCGCCGTTTCGATGGGTATGCCGGAGGATAATGCGATCATCCTGGAGCTGGGTCAGGCGCTGGAGCTGTCCGAGGATGAAGCGAGCATCACCGGTCCGATCCCGACCGGCTCTGTCATGATCGACGGCCTGGGCGTGGGCGACGTGGGCAATGTCGTGCTGCGCGACCGCAAGCATCTCTCTCAGGACGGCCTGATCATCGTGGTTGTCGGCGTGAGCAAGGAGACGGGCCAGCTGGTTTCCGGTCCGGAGCTCATTTCCCGCGGCTTTGTGTATGTGCGCGAGAACGAGGAGCTTATCTCCGGCGCGCGCAATGTCGCCATGGGCGTGCTTGAGCGCTATGACCACATTGAGCAGAGCGACTGGACGAGCATCAAGAACGGCATCAAGGACGAGATGCACAACTATCTGCTCGCGCAGATCAAGCGCAATCCGATGATCCTGCCGATCATCATGGAAACCTAGTGGGGTTGGAGCCGAGCGCTGCCAGTGGCAGAAACAGCGAGGCAGAAACCGGAATTGTAAAGGAGCGCTTGTGCGACTATTACAATTCCCGGAATCGTGGCCACTTCCACTTCCGACGCAAGGATGCAGAGGTTTGAATCTTTGGCGGACGTGGCAGCGGCTTGTACTGGCGACAAGGCGTGACACGAAACCGCCTGTTTCCGGAAATCGCAATCAAAGAAGGTTTGAAGCAACATGAACATTTACGATACCGCACATCGTCTCGCATCGGAAATCCGCATGAGCGACGAGTGCGTGCGTCTGCGTGAGCTGCGCGAGCGCGCCTACGCGGATAATACCAACCGTGTGCTGCTGGAGGAATACAAGCGCCTGCAGGTGCAGCTTCAGATGAGCATGGTCGGCGCTGCCGGCCAGATGCCCAGCGAGGACATGCAGCGCTTCCAGCAGCTGGCGTCTCTGCTGTATATGAACAGCGACGTGCAGGCCTATCTGCTTGCGGAAATGCAGATGCAGAAGACGCTGGCGGACGTATTCAAGATCCTGACGGAGGCGGCCGGCGTGAGCTTTGATCTGCCGGAGCACGCGTAACAGGAGGAACAAAGATTTGGCGAAGAAAAAAAAGCGCAGCGCAGCACTTACGGAGCGCGAACTTCATGAGCGCCGCCGCTATGGCTTTTTCTGGTATGACTGGCTGTGGCGCATCATTCGTCCGCTGCTTGTGTTCCTGGCGTCGTTTGTGATCGTCTGCGGCGCGATCTATACGGGATACAGGCAGATCGATGCGATGTTCTTCGCGCCGGTCGACGCTAAGGACACCAGCGTGGTGGAGTTTGAGATTGCCTCGGGCAGCTCGCTGTCCACGGTCGCCAGGAATTTGGAAGAGGCAGGCCTCGTCCATAACCATTCGGTATTCAAATACATGGCCGATCTGATGGGCATGGGCCAGAAGATCCAGTCCGGCGATTATGAGCTGAGCCGGTCAATGTCCGCAACTGAGATCCTGGATCAGCTCATCTCCGGCGACGGCAAGCCGCTGACCATGCGCATTACGATCATCCCCGGCTGGACGGTTGAGGATATCGCGGAGTATCTGGTTGAGCAGCGCGTCTTCAAGACGCAGGAGGAGTTCCTCTCCGCCTGCCGCTCGGGCGAGAGCTACAGCGGGTATTACTTCATCGAAGAGATGATGAGGACCGCCGACGCGGGCGAGCGCCTCTATGCGCTGGAGGGTTATCTCTCGCCGAACACCTACGAGATCTACACCAGCTCGAGCGCGGATACGATCATCAAGCGCCTGCTGTCGCAGACCGAAGCGGCGTATTCGCTCAGCTATGACGAGCGCGCGCAGGAGCTTGGGATGACGATGGACGACGTCTTTACGCTCGCCTCCATGATCGAAAAGGAAGCGAAGAAGGTAGATTTTGCCAGGGTCAGCGCGATCTTCCACAATCGACTGAAGGCGGGCATGACGCTCGGCTCGGACGTGACGATCAAGTATGTGTCCGGCTCGGAGAAGATGGTGCTTTCCGGCAGTGATCTGGAAGTGAATTCTCCGTACAACACCTATCAGCGCAAAGGACTGCCTGTCGGCCCGATCTGCAATCCGTCGATGGATGCGGTGATCGCTGCACTCTATCCGGACGAGCAGTATCTGGCGCAGAAGTATCTGTACTTCTGCTCGAAGGATCCGGATTCCGGCGAGCTGTATTTCTCCAAAACGCTGAAAGAGCATGAGGCGGCCGTGGCGATGTATCGCCCGCTGTGGGAGGAATACGACAGGAGCCGCGGTTTGAGTCAATAACCCGAAGAGGAATCATCATGAAGAATATGCCGACGCTGCTCGCTCCGGCGGGCAGCATGAGGCCCTTTTTGACGGCGCTGCGCTTTGGCGCAGACGCCGTTTATTGTGGGGCGAAGCAATACGGCCTGCGCGCGCAGGCGAATAATTTTGACGAAGCGCAGCTGGCCGAGGCCGTGCGTCTGGCACACGAAGCGGGTGCAAAGGTCAATCTGACGCTGAACATCTTTGCCTTCGACGGCGATCTGCCGGGCATGGTGAAGACGGCGAAGATAGCCAAAGAAATCGGCGTGGATGCGGCGATCGTATCGGATATCGGCGCGGTCAGCCGGATTGCGCGCGAGACGCCGGGGCTGGACATTCACGTGAGCACGCAGGCGAACGTGACCAACAGCGAAACAGCGCGGGTTTACGGGGCACTGGGCGCAAAGCGCATCGTGCTCGCGCGTGAGATGACGTTTGAGCAGATCGAGTCGATGGCGCGCGAAATAGGCGATGAGATGGAACTGGAGTCGTTCATCCACGGCGCGGTGTGCATGTCGCATTCCGGGCGCTGCATGCTGTCCAGCTTCCTCAATGGACGCAGCGCGAATCGAGGCGCATGCTCGCAGCCCTGCCGCTGGACGTACACGCTGCACGAGCGCACGCGCCCCGACGAGCCGATGCCCATCGAGGAGGATGAGCGCGGCACGGCGATCCTTTCCAGCCGGGATATGTGCATGATGGATCATCTGCCGCGGCTGATGGAGAGCGGTGTATGCTGCTTCAAGATCGAGGGACGGATGAAGAATGAGCTCTACATCGGCACGGTCGTGGGCGCGTACAGGCGCGCGATGGATGCGTATACAAAGGATCCGAAGGCGTATGCGGAGAATGAAGTACTGAGAAAGCAGCTCAGAAGCGAGCTGGACATGATCAGCCACAGAGTGTATGACACGGGATTCTATTTTGGTCAGCCGCAGGTTGCCGGCGAGGCGGTCGGCACGCAGCAGGCGGCTGAGTACATGGGATATGTCGTGGACGTCGCCGGCGGGGAAGCGCTGGTGGAGATGAAGAATCGGTTCTTTGTGGGGGACGAACTGGAAACGGTGACGCCCGGAGGAAGCGAAAAGCTGGTCGTGGAGGATATCGTGGTAGACGCGACTGGCGAGCATGTAGGCGTAGTCAATGTGCCCAATACGCTGGTGAAGATTCCCTGCGGGGATAAGCTGGGGAAGGGCGATATGCTGCGCGGTCCTGTCAGAAACAGAGCTTAAAACAGCGCGAAGTGGACCGGAGCCTGCCGCGCCCGGTGGGCGAAGCAGGTAGGCGGAGCGTCGGGAATCGCAAGGAGCGGCAGGATGCCGCGACTATGCGAGTTCCCCGAGCATGGGGTCAAGGGGCGAAGTCCCTTGGCGGGGCATGGGGCGGCAGCCCCATCGTATCCCATGCGCGGAGCGCCAGAGAAAAAAAGATGCTTCTTCTATCGAATGGCGGTTTTCTATCTGAGTTGAATAGCCGCTGCTCCGTTTCAATAGGCGCTGCGCGCCGTTGAAACGGGTGGATATACGATGAACATTTCAATGGGGACGTTGGGGATTTCATCCCCAAACCCCTGCCTGGGGACATTGTCCCCAGACCCCTTTTTCGCTTCGCGCATGTTTGAAGAGGCTATTTCATGTTTAAGGAGGTGCCCATATGGACGAAATCGAGGTCTTTGCCGACGAGACGGTCTTCCGCAACGACGACAACGGCTACACCGTACTGGTCGTCAAGTCCGGCAAGGTACGCGTTTCCGCCGTGGGCATCATGCCGCCCATCGCACCGGGCGAAAAGCTCAAAATTACCGGCGATTGGGTTGAGCATCCCATCTACGGCAAGCAGATCAAGGTCTCCCATTGCGAGATCGAACAGCCGACCACGCTCTCGGGCATCGAGAAATACCTCTCCAGCGGCATGATCCGCGGCATCGGCCCGGCAACGGCCAAGCTGCTCATCAAGGCATTCGGCGAGGAGACGCTCGACGTGCTCTATTCCGAACCGCAGAAGCTGCTCGACGTGCCGGGCATCGGCCCCAAGCGCGCGAAGATGATCATGGAAAGCTACGCCGAGCAGGCGCAGCAGCGCGAGGCGATGGTCTTCCTGCAGAGCTACGGCGTTACGCCGAATCTCGCGGTCAAGATATTCAAGCAGTACGGAGAAAACGTTAAGCAGGTCATCCGCCAGAATCCCTATCGTCTGGTTGAGGACATTGAGGGCGTGGGCTTCAAGACGGCGGACAGGATCGCTGCCTCGCTGGGCATTGAGCCCGACAGCGAGCATCGCCTGAGCGCGGGCGTCAAGCATACCCTGCAGGAGGCGACAAACGGCACGGGCCATTGCTATCTGCCCAGAGAAGAGCTGGCCATGCATGCGCAGCATCTGCTGGGCAACGACATGGAGCTTATCGAGCACACGATTGACTCGATGATCCTTGCGCGCCGGCTGATCGCGCAGATGCTGCCGGGCGAGGGCGAGGATATCGTTGCGGTCTATCTGCCCCAGACCTATCACGCGGAGGTTGACGTTGCGCGCAGGCTGCGCGAGATGATCGACGCAATGCCGTCTACGATGGCGACCGATCTCTCAGCGCAGATCGACGAGCTGGAGCGGATGGAAGGCGTCACCTTCCATCCGCAGCAGCGTCAGGCGATCGAGACGGCGGTTTCCAGCGGCATGACGGTGATCACCGGCGGCCCGGGCACGGGCAAGACGACGATCATCAAGTGCATTATCAAGCTCCTGAGCGTCAGCGGCGAGATCGCACTCGCTGCGCCGACGGGGCGCGCGGCCAAGCGCATGAGCGAGGCCTGCGGCATGGAGGCCAAAACGCTGCATCGCCTGCTGGAATACGGCGGCGAGGAGGGCGATTTCGCCCGCACGCAGGACAATCCTCTGGAGATGGATACGCTGATCATCGACGAGATGTCCATGGTGGATATCTTCCTGATGCGCAGCGTTCTGCGCGCGCTGGTGCCCGGTACGAGGCTGATCATGGTCGGCGACAGCGACCAGCTGCCCAGCGTCGGCGCGGGCAATGTGCTGCGCGACATCCTGGACAGCAGGGCGATTCCGGCGGTGGAGCTGACGGAAATCTTCCGCCAGGACGAAAAGAGCATGATCGTCTACAATGCGCACCGCATCAATCACGGCGAAGCGCCCAGGCTCAATGCCAAGGGCAGCGATTTCTTCTTCGAGCGCGCCGCCTCACCGACGGACGCGGCGAAGAAGATCGTCGCGCTGTGTGCCGAGCGCCTGCCGAAATTCCTGAATCTGGATCCTGTGAAACAGATGCAGGTGCTCTCGCCGACCAAGAAGGGCGAGTGCGGCGTTTGGATGCTCAATCAGATGTTGCAGTCGCAGTTCAATCCGGCTTCGAGCCACAAGAGCGAGCGTGTGCGCGGCGATACGACCTTCCGCGAGGGCGACAAGGTCATGCAGACGCGCAACAATTATCAATTAAAATGGAAGAAAGAGGGCGTGTTTGCCTGGGAAGAGGGGCAGGGCGTCTTCAACGGCGATATCGGCTTTATTACAAGCATCGATACGCAGGAGCGCACGGTCGAGGTTCAGTTTGACGACGAGCGCATCGCGACCTACGATGGGGGCGATATCGACGACCTGGAACTGGCGTACTGCATCTCCGTTCACAAGAGCCAGGGCAGCGAATTCCCGGTTGTCGTGATGCCGGCGGTCGGCGGTCCGCCGATGCTGCTCACGCGCAATCTGCTCTATACGGCGGTGACGCGCGCGCGGCGCATGGTCATGATCGTGGGCCGCGAGGCGGCGATCGACCAGATGATCGCCAATGTGAACACGAGAAAGCGCTACAGTGCGCTGTGCTGGCGGCTGACGGAGCTGATGAGTTTATGATGAAGTGGATCAAGTGCGTGCTTGCGCGATTGGGCGAATGGATGGACGATCTGCTGTTTCCACAGCACGTCCTGTGTCTGTGCTGCGATCATGCGCTGGACGATGAGGCGGCGGACGGCGTGTGCAAAAGCTGCAGCCGCAAACTGGAGCGGCTGGCGATCGCGCAGGAGGCGCTTGAAGCGCGGGAAGACCGCCTGCTGCCGGAAGGGATCGATTACATCCATGCAGCGTATGTCTACGAAGGACCGGCGAGAAAGCTGATTCATCGCCTGAAATATGAGAGCGTGCGTGCGGCGGCTGTGCCGCTGGCTGCGCAGATGGCGCTTCTGCCCTCGGGCGAGGAGGAGATCATCGTGCCTGTGCCCACGGACAGAAAGCGCCGGCGCAGGAGAGGATTCAACCAGTCGTCCCTGCTGGCACAGCATATCGCGGACACGCTTGGCATGGAGATGAAAGAGGCGCTTGTGCGCGTGGATACAAGGCGGCCGCAGACAGGGCTTTCCGCGCGGGAGCGCAGAGAGAATCTGGTCGGCTGCATGATGGCGAGCGATGCGGTCAGCGGTAAACGTGTGCTTCTGGTGGACGACGTCTGTACCACCGGCGCAACGGTTCAGGAGGCGGCCCGCGCGCTGCGCGAGGCCGGGGCAAAGAGCGTCGGCGTGTTCACGGCGGCGCGCTCTTCGGGCGATTCGGATGGGGAGAAGGATCCGTTTGCCATGCTGCCCAGACAGTGAGAATGGGGAAAAACGCTGAAAAAGGCGCGCAAATACACAGGAAAATTGTTAAATTCCTTGTAAAAGTGCTTGCAATTTCTTCCCATTGCGCTTATAATGATGCACGGATGAATCTATCGGGTCTGTGGTTGAAAGTCGATGCCAGTCGCAGGCGAAACGATCCACGTAACCCGGCCAAAGCGCCGGTGAGCATGGTGCGGCTTAGATGTAAGTCCGTCCAGGTATACCTGAGAGGGTCAGTAGTGGGGCACAGCATGTGTATGAGCGAACGCTCCAGACGGCGAGTGTGGGGTCAAAAACCAGGTCAGCCGATAGCGTCATACCGATCTCTATTTTTTTCGGAGGGGAATATC